>DATGLO010000445.1:0-4081 GCA_035294105.1 Allostellaceae bacterium | reverse complement strand
CAATCTCTGGGACGAGCCGTCGATGCGGCAGCTGCGCGGCGATCTCTTGCTGCGCCTCGCCCAGAAGATGATCGCGCTGTCGGAAACGAGCCCCAACCCGACCGCGTCGGCTTAGGTGTCAGCCGGTACTTTCGGTCTCATGGTTGCCATTGCAGGGCACACGATAGCAATCCGCCAAGATTGGCGCCTCCGCTGCCCGGAGCGCGGCCGCTCAGAGGATTATTTTCTTTTCGCACAAATAGTTGTGATGCGGCCATTTGGCCCTATATAATTCGGCACATTGCCACAGGCACGGGTAGCGGATCATGCCGGACGGCGAGCCGATCATCGCGGTCGTCTATGGGAAGTTGGGCGGAAAAAGTGCCTTGGGCGCGGAGGTCGCGTCCGAGGCCGACCTCGCGCGCCTCGTCTCTCGTCGCCTTCCCTTGCGCGCCTTGGCTCACGTGCAGCGGAGCGGCTTTTTTTCCGACCGGGAACTTCAGCATTTCGTGATTCCGGCTCGAACCCGCCGACATCGGCAGGAGAAAAAAGAGCGGCTTACTGTCGACGAATCGGATCGCTTGGTGCGTCTGACCCGAATCCAGGCCCTCGCGGAAGATGTTTTTGCCGATGCGGAAAAAGCCAACCGTTGGCTGCGCGAGCCGCTCGGCGAATTGGGCGGTACGCCGCCGCTCGAACTGGCGCAGACCGAGGCCGGCGCGCGCGTCGTCGAGCAAATCCTCGCCAAGATCGATTGGGGTGCGGCGGCCTGAATGCGGCTATGGCGGGTCTCGAGCGTCAGGCGCGCTGGAGATTTCACCGGCGGCTATGGGCTCCTTTACGCCGGGCGCTGGAACACGCCGAGCCGCCCTGTCACCTATTGTTCGACGGTTCCTTCGCTCGCGGCGCTCGAAAAGCGGGTCCACGTCGCCGATCCTGCTTTGCTGCCGCCCCAAGCCATCGTTGCATACGACGTTCCGGACGATATCTCGCAACGGTCGATCGATCTGGCGATGCTGCCGAGCGATTGGGTGAAGCGCGAGGTCGCTACGCAGCGTATCGGCGATCAATGGCTCGATGCCGCTGAAGAAGCGCTGCTGATCGTTCCCTCCGTGATCATGCCGCTCGCGAACGCTACCGACCGCAATGTTGTGATCAACCACCGGCACGCCGCAGCCGGCCGCATCGCGATCGCCAATGTCATCGCTTTCAGCTTGGACCCGCGGCTCTTTGCGCCATAGTCGGCGCGATCCTTTAGCCCCGCCATCGTGTCAGCCGCTTCTCGAGCCATTCCGAGAGGGCGAAGATCAACAGCACGAATGCCATGATCACCAGCACCAGCGCGATCATCAGCGCGGCGTTGTAGGTGCTCTGCGCGAAAGACAGCAGATAGCCGATGCCCTTGGTCGCGGCGACGAACTCGCCGACGATGGCGCCGGTGAAGGCGAAGCCGACGGCGACTTTGAGATTGCCCAGCACCCAGGCCGTCACCGACGGCATATAGACCTCGCGCAGCAAGGCGCCGCGGCCGCCGCCCAGGGTGACGACGCGCTCGACCAGCTTGCGGTCGACCTGGCGAATGCCGGTGAATACCGTGAAGAAGATCAGCACCGCGACGAGGAGGAAAGAGATCGCGACCTTGCTGGCCAAGCCGATGCCAAGCCAGATGACGAAGAGCGGTGCCAAGACGACGCGCGGCACGGCGTTGAGCAGGATCATCACCGGCTCCAACAGCTCGGCGATCACCGGCAGGATCGCCGCCGCGGCGCCGAGAATCACGCCGACGATGACGCCGATCACGAGCCCGCCGAGCGACGCGGTGAAGGTCGCGAGAAGATGCGGCCAGATCGTGCCCGAGCCGAAGAGCTGCACCAGCGCCGCGCCGATCTTCAGGGGCGAGGGCATGTAGAGCGGGTTGAGCCAGCCGGCATTCGCCGCGCCTTGCCACAGAATCAGCAGCACGGCGAGGCCGATAAGCTGGCGCGTCAAAGGCCGATCGAAAATCCGGCCCATGGCTCGTCCTTTCCCGGCTCGCCGACGACCTCGCGCGAAAGATTCTGCCAGATGCGCTCCAAGAGCGGCCCGAATTCCGAATGGGTCCGCGCCTTGATGATGTCGCGCGGGCGCGGGATCGGCACCGGATATTGGCCGGCGATGCGCGCCTTTGGCCCGCGCGAGAGGAGATAAACGTTGTCGCTGAGCGCGAGCGCTTCCTCGAGATCGTGCGTCACGAGCAGCACGCTCATATGCCGCTCTTCGACGTGCCTTAGGAGATCCTGCGACAGCCGCGCGCGGGTGATCGCATCGAGCGCCGAGAACGGCTCGTCCATCAGCAGGAGTTGCGGCTCGAGCGCCAGCACCTGCGCCAGGGCAACGCGCTTCCGCTGCCCACCCGATAGTTCGCGCGGATAGCGGGCGCCGAGCCCGTGCAGGCCGAGCCGGCCGAGCCATTCCTCGGCGCGTTGCAGCGCCGCGTCTTTCGCCATGCCGCGCAGCTTGAGGCCGAGCGCGACGTTCGCGGCGGCGTTGCGCCATGGCAGCAGCGCGTCGTCTTGAAAGAGAAAGCCGATCTCGCGCTTGTCGATGCCCAGCTCGACCTTGCCGGCCGAAGGCGCCTGCAGGCCGATGATCGCCCTGAGGATCGTGCTTTTGCCCGAGCCCGATGGCCCGACGAGGCTGACGAACTCGCCGTCCTCGACCTCCATGCCGACGCCTTCGAGCACGGGCGTCGCGCCGTAGGACAGCGCGAGATCGGTGACGCGCAGCATCTAGGAAGGCATATGCGCGCTACCCCCCACCCGGCAACGCTCGCGCGTTGCCGCCCTTCCCCTCAAGGAGAAAGGGGCGCCCCTAAAAACCCCTTCCCCCTTTAAGGGGGAAGGTAGGGAAGGGGGTGAGAAGCAGCGAAAATGCATCAGGTCGTGCAGGGCAAGAACAGGCTGGCTGCTTGATGAATCGACATCGGCATCGCAAGCGAATCAGCCCGCGAAGGCGGTGTCGTACAATCCCGAAGTATCGGTGCCGGCGGGCAAGAGGCCGGCGATCGTGAGCGATTGCGCGACGCGATCCTCGGCGCTGCGATCCATCGCAACGCTGGTCGGATAGAGCGAGGCGCGATAATGCGCGAGGATGTCGCGCATCTGGCCGATATCGGCGCCGGTTGTCATCTCGGGTGGCAGCGCTTTGACGAGATCGTCGGGGCTCATCTTCTGCACGGCGACGAGCGCGTTCTGCAGCCCTTTGACGAGCTTCTGCATCTCATCCTTGCGCTGCTCGATTTCGGCGGCGCGTACCGCGACCCCCATGAATTCGTAATTGCCGCCGAGATATTTCTGGGCGTCGGCGGATTCCATCGCATTGACCAGCACCTTGCCCCCGGCTTGCTCGACCAGGGTCAGGGCCGGCTCTTGCACCATGCCGGCGTCGAGCTGGCCTTGGCGCAAGGCTTCGAACAGGTTCGTGCCGATGGTCGCGAATTGCACCTTCGACGCGTCGGCGCCGGCTTGCTTCAACAGAAACAGGACCAGCGCGTGATCGGCATTGCCGAGCGCCGAGATGCCGACCGTCTTGCCTTCGAGATCCTTGAGCGAGTTGATCTTCTTCGCGCTTTGCGGCGAGGTGGCGAGAGCGAAGAGCGGCAGCTTGCCGGTCGCGGCAAAGCGCTTCACCGCGGCGCCATGCGCATAGGCCTGGATCGCGACATCGAGCGCGGTCGCGGCGTAATCGACCGCGCCGCCGACAAGCGCCTGCATCGCCGCCTGGCCGCCCTTCATATAGACGAGCTCGACCTCGAGCCCGGCCGCCTGGAAATGGCCGTCGCTGCTGCCGACGACATAGGGAATGATGCAAAGGAGCTGGCTGCAAAAAGCCAGCTTCACGCTCTTCCCCGCCGCGCGCGCGGGATTGGCGCCGAGCACGCCGGCCAGCGCCGCGGCGCCTTTCAAGACGGTGCGGCGGCGCAGGGTGACGCCGTCCCAGGCAACGGTCTTCGGATCGCAACAGCTCATGGCGACGGGGTAGCGCTACGTTCGTCGTTTGTAAATAGAACGAGCCCTCACCCTCCCCGGCGGGAGGGAGGGACCCGCGTCAGCGGGAGGGTGAG
>DATGLO010000444.1:0-2279 GCA_035294105.1 Allostellaceae bacterium | reverse complement strand
GCCGGCGATCGAGAAGCGCGACGCGCCGCGGCGCGCGAGGCTCGCCGCCTTCTGCTCGGCATAAGCCCGATCGTTGAGCAGGCCGCTTTTGAGATAGCGCGCGATCAGCTCTTCGACCATGCGCGCGCCGGCTTGGGCGTCGCTTTCCGCGCCTTCGCGCGTGCTGCGCGCGACCTCGCGCATCAGCACCCGGCGTAGATTGCCGCTCGACGTGGCGAAGCGGCCGAGATAATGCAAAGCCGCATTCTCGAGCGAGGCCGCCGTCAGCGGCTGCGCGCCCCTTTTAGGTCGCGGTCTTCTTGCGCGCGGTTTCCTCGCCTCTGCCATGCGCCCCGTTGCCTTGCCCCCGGCCCCAGCCTGCCCTTAATCTCGCCCGCCGTCACGGGAGAAACGCTGATGCACGCCCCGCTCGCGCGGCCGGTTCGCCGGTTCGGCGCGGTCAACTGGCAGGGCCTTTGGACCCTTTATCTGCGCGAGGTTCGACGCTTTCTCAAGGTGTCGATGCAGACTCTGTTCGCCCCGGTGGTGACGACGCTGATCTTCCTGATGATCTTCCTTCTGGCGATGAACGGCCAGGCGCGGACGATGGACGGCGTGCCGTTCCTGCAATTCCTCGCGCCCGGCCTCGTGATGATGTCGGTGACGCAGAACGCCTTCGCCAACACCACCTCCTCGATCATGATCATGAAGATGCAGGGCAACATCGTCGACCTGCTGATGCCGCCGATCAATGCCTGGGAACTCACCCTGGGCTTCGCGCTCGGCGGCTTGACTCGCGGCTTGATGGTCGGCGCCATCGTCACCGCCTCAATGGCGATCTTCGTCCATGTGGCGCTGGCATCCTGGTGGGCGGCAATCTTCTATGCCAGCGCCGCCTCGCTGCTGCTCTCCGTGCTCGGCATCATCGGCGCGATCTGGGCCGACAAATTCGATCATCTCGCGGCAGTGACCAATTTTATCATCACGCCGCTCGCCTTCCTGTCGGGCACGTTCTATTCGATCGAGCAGCTGCCGCCGCTTTGGCATCGCGTCGCGTTGTGCAATCCGTTTTTCTACATGATCGACGGCTTCCGCTACGGCCTGACCGGGCATGCCGAAGCGTCCCTTGTCGTCGGCGCGTTGTTGCTGATCGGCATCAACGCCGCGCTCTTGGTGCTCGCCTACGAGATGATCGCGCGCGGCTACAAGCTGAAAGCCTGACGCCCGCCCTTATTTGCGCGACAGCTTGTCGATTTCTTCTTTGTCGGCGGCGGTTAGCTGCCAGGCGGCGCAACGTGCATTCTGCTCGATCTGCTCGGCGCTGGTCGCGCCGGCAATCACGCTCGAGACCGCGTTGTGCGCGAGAAGCCAGGCGAAAGCGAGCTCGAGCAAGCTCTTCCCGCGCGCGGCGCAAAAGGCTTCGAGCTTTTCGACGATCGCCCAATTCGCATCGTTGAGATAGCGGCCGGACATGCCCGGCCCCGAAAGCCGCGCGCCTTTGGGGCCCGGCTGATTGCGCTTGTATTTGCCGGTAAGCAAACCGCTGGCGAGCGGAAAATAAGGCAGGAAGCCGAGGCCGTGCTTCGCCGCCGCCGGCAGCTTGCTCTGCTCGACATCGCGCACAACGATACTGTATTCGTCTTGCGAGGAGACGAAGCTCGCCAGCTTCGCGCGTTGCGATACGGCCATCGCCTCGTCGATCTGCGCCGCCGAGAAATTCGAGCAGCCGATGAAGCGCACCTTGCCCTGCTTCACGAGATCGTCGAGCGCGCGCAGCGTCTCTTCGATCGGCGTTTGCGCGTCGGGATAGTGAATCTGATAAAGATCGATGTAGTCGGTCTTCAGCCGTTTGAGGCTCGCCTCGCATGCCGACATCACATAAGCGCGCGAGGCGCCGCTGCCCGCGGGCATCTGCATGCCGAATTTGGTCGCGAGCACGACGTCCTTGCGCCGCGCGCCGAGCGCGATGCCGAGATCGACCTCGGAGCCGCCGTAATTGTTGTAGCCGCGTCCGCCATAGGTATCGGCTGTGTCGAAAAAATTGATGCCGAGATCGAGCGCCTTTCCGACCACCTGGCGCGTGCCGGCGAGATCGATCCGGCCGCCGAAATTGTTGCAGCCGACCCCGACCACCGAAACCCGAGGACCGTTCTTACCGAGCGTACGTGTTTCCACCGCTGCACCCTTCTCGCATCTTGCGCGTTGCCCTGTATCTAGAGCGTTTCAGGTTTTGATCGAAGCATAACCGGCATTGGCGAAGTAGCTTGCACACTCGGCAGGTTGAATGGTTGGGACGAGGT
>DATGLO010000443.1:0-3161 GCA_035294105.1 Allostellaceae bacterium | reverse complement strand
ACGCTAACCGAGCGCTGCGCTCCGCGCCCCTCGCTCAGCTCCTACACCACTTGGTGGGACACGACCTGCCGGCCATCGCCTATCTGCGGCGTAATCGCCTATCTGGGGCGTCTACGGGGCCGCTATTTGCTGCGGCCGAGGGCCGCGCCGAGCCGCGCCGTCAGCTGCGCGTGCCGTCCGGCATCGGCGACCGACACACCCTTGCCGACACCGAGATAGCGCTCGGCGACCTCGCTGTTGTGCAAAAGCTCCTGCCCCGTGCCCGTCAGGGCGACGCGGCCGTTCTCGATCACATAGGCGCGGTCGGCGATAGCGAGAGACGATTTCGCGTTCTGCTCCGAGAGCAAGATGCCGCGCCCTTGACCGCGCAACATGGCGATGAGGCGGAAGATTTCCGCGACCAGCACCGGCGCCAGGCCCAGCGACGGCTCGTCGAGGACGAGGATGCGCGGCTCGGCCATCAAGCCGCGGCCGATCGCCAGCATTTGCTGCTGCCCGCCGGAGAGATTGGCGGCGGGCTCGTCGAGCCGCTGCAAGAGGATCGGAAAGAGCGCACCGATCGCGTCGAGGCTTTTCTGGAACGCCGCGCCGTCCTGCTCGGCGCCGCGCGCGTAGCCGCCGAGGCGGAGATTTTCGCGCACCGTCAGGCCCGCGAAGACCTGCCGTCCTTCGGGCACCTGGGCGATACCCGCCAGCACCCGCGCGCGCGGGCTGATCCGATCGATGCGCTTGCCGTCGAGCAGGATCTCGCCGCGCCGCGCCGGAAGAATGCCCGAGATCGCCTTGACCAGAGTCGACTTGCCGGCGCCGTTCGCGCCGACAAGCGCGACGATCTCGCCCTCGGCGACGCGCAAGTCGATGTCGTGAATCACGTCGGCCGCCTCGTAGCCGGTCGACACGCGTTTGAGCTCGAGCGTCATGCGCCGGCCTCGCCGCCGACA
Organism: Allostellaceae bacterium; assembly: GCA_035294105.1. Taxonomy (GTDB): domain Bacteria; phylum Pseudomonadota; class Alphaproteobacteria; order ATCC43930; family CGMCC-115725; genus CAIKMD01. The sequence goes on along the minus strand of DATGLO010000443.1, from coordinate 2,220 downwards.
TAGGCCGCGATGACGCGCGCGTCTTGCTGGATCTCGCGCGGCGTGCCCGAAGCGACGACGCTGCCGGCATCGAGCACGATCACCTGATCGGCGACGCCCATGACGAGCGACATATTGTGCTCCACCACGACGACCGAAATGCCGGCGTCGCGCACCGCGCGGAGCAACTCGGCGAGCTCCGCCGTCTCGGCATCGTTCAAGCCGGCCGCCGGCTCGTCGAGCAGCAACAGCCGCGGCTGCGCCATCAGCGCCCGCACCACTTCGAGCAGCTTCTGGCTGCCCATCGGCAGATCGGTGGCGGCCGTATCGCGAAACGCGGCGAGGCCAACGAGTTCGAGCAACGCATCGGCGCGCGCCGTCAGCTCGCGTTCCTCGCGCCGCGCCTTGCCGAGCCACAGCATCTGCTGCCACGCGCGCGAGCGCAGATGGAGATGCGCGCCGGCGAGCACGTTTTCGATCGCGGTCATGCCGGGATAAATGCGCGCCGCCTGGAAGGTGCGGATGAGGCCCTTCGCCGCAATCTCGATCGGCGAGAGGCCCAGCAGCGACTCGCCGTAGAAACGCACTTCGCCGGCATCGGCGCGATAGAGCCCGGTCACGAGATTGAACACGGTGGTTTTGCCGGCGCCGTTGGGGCCGATCACGGCGGTGAGGCTGCCATGCGGCACGGCGAAGCCGACCGCGTTCACGGCGTGAAGGCCTCCGAAAGTCTTGTCGAGTCCGGTGATGGCGAGCGCGGCGTCGCTCATGACACCGCCTTTGCCGTGCGCGCGGCTTCGTGCTTCGGCATTAGCCGGCCGAACCAGACCGCCGCGGCGCCGAAGAGACCTTCGGGCAGCCACAGGAAGCACAACACCAGCAGCGCGCCTTCGGCGAAGGTCTTGTAGAGCGCGAAGGGCTGGAACACGGTCGGCAGAAGGGTCAGCAGGGCGACGCCGAGAATCGGTCCGACTAATGTCCCCTCGCCGCCCGCCACCAGCATCGCGATCATCTCGAAAGAGCGCGGTGTGCCGACCATGTCGGGCGAGAGGAAGTGGAAATAGAAGGCGTAGAGGCTGCCCGACAGCGAGGCGAGCGCCGCCGCGATGCAAACCGCCGCGAGCTTATAGCGCGCGACATTGACGCCAAGCGCCGCCGCCGCGGTCTCGTCGGTGCGGATCGCCTTCAGCGCGCGGCCGAAGCCTGAACGCATGCCGCCGTGGAGCATCAGCACCAGCACGACGATCAGCGCGAGGACGAGGTAATACATCTGCTGCGGCGCGGCGAAGGCATAGCCCGCCACGGAAAAGGACGGGATGCCGACCAGGCCCGACGGCCCGCCGGTGATGTCGGTGAGGCCGACCGTGAGGGAATCGACCATCAGCCCGAAAGCGAGGGTCGCGAGCGCCAGGAAATGGCCGCGCAGCCGTACCGTCACCAGCGACAGGCCAAAGGCACAGATGAGCGAGAGCACGATGCCCGCGCCGATCCCGGCCAGCGGCGGCCAGCCATAGGTCGTCGCGAGGACGGCGGCGGCATAGCCGCCGATCGCCATGAAACCGGCATGGCCGAGGGAGACCTGACCGGCGAAACCCATCAGCACGTCGAGGCCGAGAACCGCGATGAACAGGATCCCGGTGATGACCAGCGAGCTCATCACCCCGCCCGGCGGGATCAGCCAGGGCAGCACCGCCAGAAAAATCACCGCCGCCACGGCAAAGAGAAGGCCGTTCCGGCCTTCGAGCCGGATGATGGCGCGATAGACGCGGTGATCGTCGCGCACGTCTTGGCGCCGCGCCGGTGCGGCGGAAAAGAGGCCATTGGGACGCCACAGCAGCACCGCCAAGAGCAGCGCCAGGGCGAGGCCGTTGGCAAAGAGCGAGGACACGTAGCCCGCCGCGAGTTGCTCCGAAACGCCTAGGACGAGCCCGCCGAAAACCGAGCCGGCGAAAGCGCCGAGGCCGCCGACCGCGACCGAGATGAAGCCGAAATTCGTGAAGAAGCCGCCGGTGTCGAATTCGAGCGAGGTGATCGGCGCGACGGCGATGCCGCCGAGCGCCGCGATCACCGCGGCAAGGCAAAAGCTGAAGAGGGTCATGCGCGGCACGTCGATGCCCATGAGCCGCGCGGCGAAGCGGTTCTCGGCGCAAGCGCGGAGCGCGAGGCCGATCCCGGTCCGCGCGAGAAGCCACCACAGGCTGACGATAATCAACGCCGCGACCGCGACGATCCAAAAGCCTT
>DATGLO010000442.1:0-7883 GCA_035294105.1 Allostellaceae bacterium | reverse complement strand
ATGGATGCGCCCGAAACCCGCGACCAGGTGCGCGCGCGCGACAGCCAGGCGATAGAGCGCGAAATCCTTGAACCCCGCATAAAGCGCCGCCGAGGGATGGCGGGAAACGAAGCGGCGCAGGCGCCGAGGCTCCGGGTCGCGGCGCAGCTCGCCGAGCACGGTCACCCTGGCACCGGTCAGCGGATCGTCCAACCCCTGCGTGCCGTCGAAGAGGAGCGAGGCGCGGGGATCGCGCGCGAGATTCTGGGTGTGCTCGGCGAGCGTCGAAATCAGTAGCAGCGGGCTCGCATCGAGATCGGCGGCGACCAGCACCAAAGAAGCGTACGGCCAGCCTCCGCCGCTATCGGCAAGGGACGTCGCCAAGGTCGCGCGGTCGAGCGCGCGCATCAGCCGCCGGGCGGTCGTTGCCGGGGGGTCCGGGGCATTAATCATGCCGGGATTGTCGCGAATCATGCCGGGATTGTCGCGCGGCCACCCGAAGGAGGAAAGCGGATTGGCTGGAGGTCAGGTAAAATAACGTTAACCCTTGTTAACAAAAACAAACGAGGGCCCAGCCGTTGCCATAAAGCCGCCACAGTGCGGCGTAAGGTGTTTGGGATCGGGGCCGACTGGAAAGGGAACATTCTATGGCAAATACCATCGCCCTGGTTGACGACGACAGAAACATTCTGACCTCGGTCGCAATGGCGCTCGAGGCGGAAGGCTTCACCGTGCGCAGCTACACCGACGGTGCGGAAGCGTTGAAAGGCTTGAGCACCCAACCCGCCGACCTTGCCATCCTCGACATCAAGATGCCGCGGATGGATGGAATGGAACTGCTCGGGCGTCTGCGCAAGGACAGCGCTATGCCGGTCATCTTCCTCACCTCGAAGGACGACGAGGTCGACGAGGTGCTGGGCCTGCGCATGGGGGCAGACGACTACATCAAGAAGCCATTCTCGCAGCGCCTTTTGGTCGAGCGCATTCGCGCGCTCCTGCGCCGCGGCGAACTCGCGCAAGGCACGGGCACCGAAGCCGAGCCGGCGATTCAACGCGGCGAGCTGCGCCTCGATCCGGCGCGACATCAATGCACCTGGAAAGGCGAGAACGTCGATCTTACCGTGACCGAGTTTCTGCTGCTGAAATCGCTGGCGCTTCGCCCCGGCCACGTCAAAAGTCGCGATCAGCTGATGGACGGTGCGTATGGCGAGCACATCTATGTCGATGATCGCACGATCGACAGCCATGTGAAGCGCCTGCGCAAAAAATTTAAGATGGTCGATTCAGATTTTGCGCAGATCGAAACGCTCTATGGGGTCGGATACCGTTACCGCGATACCTGATGGCGGTTCCGCTGTCGTCGCAGCGACGGCTGCGGCGGCGGGAAGCGGGGAGAGACAACGTGCGATCGTGCGCAGCCCGGGGCCCTTGCGGCGGCCGCGCTATCGCCTGTCGCCGCTCACGCTGCGCATCCTCGCGATCAACGTCGTCGCGCTCGGTTTGCTCGGCGGCGGCTTTTTCTATCTCGGCCAATACCAGCAGAATCTCGTCTATGCGCAGACGGAGGCGCTGAAGACTCAAGGGCAGATCTTCGCCGCCGCGCTCGGCGCCGGCGCCGTCGATGTCTCGGCCGGCGGCGTCGATCTACTGAACCTCCAAAAGTCGCGCGAGATGATGCGGCGCCTGGTCGAGCCGACGCATATCCGGGCGCGGCTGTTCGACGAGCATGGCACGCTGGTGGGCGATAGCCGCTCGCTCGGCATCGAAGGGCAAAGCATCCAGATTGCCGAATTGCCGCCGCCAGTTCAGGGCAATTTCTTCGTGCGCCTCGCGCACACCCTCTACGGCATCGTCTTCGGCCATATTCCCTGGAGCGGGAACTACGCGCCTTATCGCGAATCGGCGACGCCGACGGCTGCCGACTATCCCGAAGTCGGTCGCGCCTTTCAGGGCATTCTCGGCACGGCGGTGCGGCGCGCCCCGACCGGCGGCGGCCTCATCATGACCGCGGCGGTGCCGGTTCAGTACTACAAGCAAGTCCTCGGCGTCGTGCTGCTCTCGTCCGGCAGCAGCGAGATCGAGGATGCGGTGCGCGCGGTGCGGTTCTCGATCGCCGAGCTGTTTCTGCTGGCGCTCGGCGTGACCGTGCTGCTCTCGATCTATCTCGCCGGGACGATCGTGCGGCCGCTACGCCAACTCGCCGCCGCCGCCGAGCAGGTGCGGCGCGGCCAAGGCACCGGTCCCGCCATTCCCAATTTCGCCGCGCGCAGCGACGAGATCGGCGATCTCTCGCTCGCCTTGCGCGAGATGACCGAGACGATCCGTCACCGCATGAACGCGATCGAGCATTTCGCCGCCGACGTCGCGCATGAGCTGAAAAACCCGCTGACCTCGCTGCGCAGCGCCGTTGAGACCGCGCTGCGCGTCGACGATCCGGAAAAGCGCAAGCGGCTATGGGCGCTGGTGATCGACGACGCAAATCGGCTCGACCGCTTGATCACCGACATTTCCGACGCTTCGCGCCTCGATGCCGAGCTCTCGCGCGACGAGCTCTCGGTCGTGCCGCTCGGCTCGATGCTACGGGCGCTGGTCGCGCTTTACCGCGATATGGCGACGCCGGATTCGCCTTTCCTCGTGCTCGATCTCCCCGGCAGCGGCGTCCAGGACGCGGCGCTCCACGTGCGCGGCAACGAAGAGCGCCTCGTGCGCGTGTTCCGCAATCTTCTCGACAACGCGATTTCCTTCAGCCCGCCCAGTGGCACGATCACCCTGCGCGCGCGGCGCACGGGCGATATCGTGCGCATCGCGGTCGAGGACGAAGGGCCCGGCATTCCCGAGGGCAAGCTCAATGCGGTCTTCGACCGCTTCTACAGCGAGCGACCGGCGGGCGAAGACTTCGGCACCCATTCGGGGCTCGGCCTTGCGATCTCGAAGCAGATTGTCGAGGCGCATCACGGCTCAATCCACGCCGAGAATCGCTACGATCGCGACAATCGCCTTCACGGCGCCCGATTCATCGTCGATCTCCCGGCCGAGCTCGGCGGCCGCGGTTAGGATTATTGCCGCAGAGCAAAGCGCATTTGGAAACACGCTAGATATAGTGGAATTGCCGGTCGCTTCCTTCTACTAATGGGTGGATTGTCACAATTGCGCAAAGTTGCAGCGCCAAACCGATTGACTTTGGGCAAAGAGCAGCGCACCTAAAGCGCCGCAATGATCCGAGTCCACGGCACGGCGGTTGCGCTTCAGGGCGAAGGCATCTTGCTCCGCGGCCCATCGGGCGCAGGCAAATCGGATTTTGCGCTGCGTCTTATCGATCAAGGTGCGCGTCTCGTGGCGGACGACCAGACGGAACTTCGGCGCGTTGGCGACGATATTACGATGAGCGCGCCGGCCCCCATTGCCGGGCAGATCGAAGTGCGCGGTCTCGGCATCGTCGCTTTGCCGAGCCTCGCTTCGGCACCGCTCCGCCTCGTGGTCGATCTGATGCCGGCCGAAGAGATCGAACGCATGCCGTTGCCTCGCGAATGCAGCTATCTCGGCCGCGCCCTGCCGCTCGTTGCGCTGGCGCCGTTCGAGGCTTCGGCTCCGGCCAAGCTCAGGCTTGCACTCGGTGCTCTAACGCAGGCCGCGGCATCGCCGCGGCGCGTCGCGGTCCGATCATGAACGCAGCGCTGCCGGCAGGCGGCAAGCTGATCGTCGTTACCGGCATGTCGGGCGCAGGCCGCTCGACCGCCTTGAAGGCATTCGAAGATATGGGCTACGAGGCGGTCGACAATCTGCCGCTCTCGCTCTTGCCCAATCTCGTCGTACCGACGTCGGATCACCTGCCGCTCGCGCTCGGCGTCGATGTGCGCACGCGCGATTTCGCCGTGCCGGCGCTCGTTGCCTCGCTCGACAGCCTCGTCGAGGATCAGGGGCTCGATCTGCGCATCGTTTTTCTCGATTGCGACGACGATCGTCTCGTCCGTCGCTATACCGAAACGCGCCGGCCGCACCCCCTCGCCGCCGAGCGCCCAATCGGCGACGGCATTCGCCTCGAGCGCGAGCGCGTTCGCCCGTTGCGCGACCGCGCCGATCTCGTGATCGATACCTCGCAATTGACCACGGCCGATTTGAAGCGCGTGCTGCACGGCCACTTCCGTCTGCCGACCGAGCACGGGCTCAGCATCTTCGTCACCTCGTTTTCCTATCGCCAGGGCTTGCCGCGCGACGCCGACCTCGTGCTCGACGTCCGCTTCCTGCGCAATCCGCACTACGTCGCCGGGCTGCAGCCGCTCTCGGGCAAGGATCGCGCGGTCGGCGAATACATCGCCGCCGATCCGGATTTTCCGGCGCTCTTCGATCGGCTGTGCGCGTGGCTTAAGCCGCTGCTGCCGCGCTATGAGCGCGAAGGCAAAAGCTATCTGACGATCGCGATCGGCTGTACCGGCGGACGCCATCGCTCGGTCTATGTCGCCGAGCGCATCGCCGCCTGGCTCAAGCGCGAAGGCCGTCACGTTTCGGTCGCGCATCGCGATCTGGGCGTCAGTGATTCCCCCGAGACGGCAAGAGAAAATACAACGGCCGGCGCCGATATCAGGGAAGCGGCACTAAAGGATTTCGCATGATCGGAATGGTACTTGTCACCCATGGGAGGCTCGCCGCGGAATTCATTGCCGCGCTCGAGCATGTCGTCGGGCCGCAAACGCACATCGCCGCTGTCTGCATCGGCCCCGAGGACGACATGGAGCGGCGGCGCCAAGACATCCTGCGCGCGATCGGCGAAGTCGATGCGGGCAAGGGCGTCGTGCTGCTCACGGATATGTTCGGCGGCACGCCCTCCAATCTCGCGATCTCGGTGATGGACAAAGCGAAGATCGAAGTGATCGCCGGCATCAATCTGCCGATGCTGATCAAGCTCGCGAGCCTGCGCGAGACGGAAACGCTGGCGGCGGCTGTGCGCGGCGCGCAGGAAGCGGGGCGCAAATACATCAACGTCGCTTCGCAGCTTCTGGCCGACGCGCGGTGAGCGAGGAGGGGCCCGCATCCGAGGATGGGGTGCCCGGCGCCGGGGAGCAGGTGCGCAGCAAGGTCGTCATTCGCAATCGCCGTGGCTTGCACGCCAGGGCGGCGGCGAAGTTCGTCAAGCTCGCTTTCGAATACAATGCCGAGGTAACGGTGGCCAAAGGGGAGAGCGCGGTGTCGGGCCGATCGATCATGGGTTTGATGATGCTTGCCGCAGGACCCGGCAGCGAGATCGAGCTCGCCGCGACCGGGCCCGATGCGCAACGCGCCGTCGAGGCTTTGGCAGCGCTCGTGACCTGCGGGTTCGACGAGTCCTGAGGCGATGAAGGCCGAGCGGCGGCTAGAAGGTCTCGGCATCTCTCCCGGCATCGCGATCGGTCCGGTCTTCGTGACCGACGACAATATCGCCGTCCCCGAGTACCGCATCGAAAAAGACCAGGTGCAAGCGGAGCTCGATCGCTTCGCCGCCGCCGTCGCACTGTCGACCAAGCAACTGAAGAAGCTCAAGACCAAGTCCGACAATCTGCCCAGCACGGCGAAGGAGGAGGTCGGCTATTTGCTCGACGCGCATCTCCACATGCTCGGCAACTCGCGCCTCGTGCGCGGCGCCGAGCGGCGGATCGAGAGCGAGCGCACCAACGCCGAGCGCGCGGTCATGGACGAGATCGCGCAAGTCGCCGAGAGCTTTGCCGAGATGGGCGATGCGTATCTCGCCGCCCGCGTCGACGACATCCGCGTCGTCGGCGCGCGTCTCGTGCGCAATTTGACGAAGACGCCTTACGCCGCGATCCAGGCGCTGCCCGAAGGCACCGTGATCCTCGCCGAAGAGCTTACCCCCGCCGACACGGCCTTGATGGATCCGCGCCGCATCGCCGGCTTCGGCACCGTTCTCGGCGGCGCCGAAAGCCACACCGCGATCATGGCGCGTGCGCTCAACCTGCCAGCGGTGTTGGGCGTCGCCGGCCTGCTCGATCAAGTCGAATCGGGCGACCAGGTGGTGATCGACGGCGGCGAGGGCACGATTATCCTCCATCCGACGCCGTCGACGATCCTGCGCTATGAGGCGAAGCGCGATGCCTACGAGCGCGCCGAGCGGCAACTGCACCGCTTGCGCCGGCTCGCCGCGGTCACGCGCGACGGCGCCGAGGTCGCGTTGCAGGCAAATCTCGAATTGCCGCGCGAGCTCGACCAGGCGATCGACGCCGGTGCCGCCGGCATCGGCTTGCTGCGCAGCGAATTCCTCTACATGAATCGCGAGGATCTGCCCGACGAGGACGAGCAGTACGAAGCCTATGCCGGGCTCGTGCGCGGCATGGACGGCAAGCCCGTCACCATCCGCACCCTCGATATCGGCGGCGACAAGATGGCCGGGGCCCTCGCCAAGATGCTGCCGGCGGAATCGCCCAACCCGGCGATGGGGCTGCGCGCGATCCGCCTCTCCTTGCGCGAGCGCAAGCTGCTCGATGTTCAGCTCGCGGCGATGCTGCGCGCCGCGGCGCTCGGCCCGGTGCGCATCCTCCTGCCGATGATCACCACCGTCACCGAGCTCCAGAAGACCCGCGATGCCATGGCGCAAGTGGCGCGGCGCCTCAAACGCCGCGGTGTGCGCCTGCCGAAACAGATACCGCCGCTCGGCGTGATGATCGAGGTGCCGGGCGCGGCGCTCGCTGCCGACGCGCTTGCAGCTTCGGCCGATTTCTTCGCCATCGGCACCAACGATCTCATCCAATACACCCTCGCGATCGACCGCGGCGACGAAGCCGTGGCCGATCTCTACAACCCGCTTCATCCGGCGGTGCTGCGTCTCATCCAATTCGCGGTCGAGGCGGCGCTGCGAGCGAAGAAGCCTGTCTGCCTGTGTGGCGAGATGGCGGGCGACCCGCGCTATACGGCGCTGCTTCTGGGCTTCGGCATCACCGATCTCTCGATGTCGCCCTCGAATATTCCGCGGGTGAAGCAGCGCATCCGCGCCCTCGATCTCGCCGCCGCGTCGCGCCGTACCCGGGCGATCATGGACCAGCTCGACGACCGGCGAATCGCCAGCCTCCTCGACGATTTCAACGCCCTCGCCTGAAAACGCGATTTCCTTCGCAAATCGGCTTAAGACGCGTTAATCCAAGACAGCGTCAACGATTTGGGGAGCCGGGATGCTCTTATTCCTGGGGCTCGTTATGGCGATCGCCGCTCTGGCCGGCTTCGTCGTCTATCGCCAGGCGCTGCGAGTCGCGGCGCTAACGGCCGAACGAGCAGGGCTAGCGGCGAGCCTCGCCGCGCTGGATGAGGCGATCGCCAGCGGTCCGGCAGCGCTCTATCTCTTCGACCGGGCGAGCGAGCGCTTCTTTCCTGGTACTTTGACGAGTCTCGGCGCGGCGCCGCAAAGCTTTGCCGATCTGCTCGAGCGGTTCGCCAAGGATGACATGACGGCGCTCGATCGTGCGGTGGCGCGGCTTCGGACCGACGGCACCGGCTTTTCCTTACGCCTGCGCCTTGCCGGAAGCGGCGAGGCGGTCGAAGCCCGCGGTCAGCGACTCGCGCCGAATCGCGGGGCCATTGCCGGCGACGCGATCTGGTTCGCCGATGGCGCGGCGCGCGACGTTGCCGAGCGCGAAACCGCGCGACTCAAGGCGATACTCGATGCGCTGCCGCTGCCGATCTGGCAACGCGACGCTGCGCTGCGTCTCACCGACCCGAATCGCGCCTTCCTCGCGGCGATCGGCGCGCCGCCCGATGCCGAAGCCGGCTGGCGCGACTTGGCCGGCGCCGAGCCGGCGCGCGCGCTGGCCCAGGCCGCGCTCAAGGACGGGCAGGCAAGCGAGCGCCGGCACGTCGTCGTCAACGGCTCGCGACGCTGGCTGGAACTGAGCGAGATCCGGCTCGGCGATTCGGGGGGGCTCCTC
>DATGLO010000441.1:0-3039 GCA_035294105.1 Allostellaceae bacterium | reverse complement strand
ATCGTTTCTGCACGAGGCTTTGCCCGATCTGCGGCTGACCAGCTTCGCCTATCCTTACGGCGACGTGCGGCTGCCGCAAAAGCGGCTGATCGCGAAGCATTTTCCGATCGCGCGCGGCATATGGCCGGGGCTCAACGCCGGGCGCATGGATTTCGGCGAGCTGAAGGCCATCGGCCTCGAACGCGACCGGCCGAGCCTGGCGGAAATCCAGGACTGGCTCGATCGCGCCAAAGAGCGCAACGCTTGGCTGATCTTCTTTACGCATGATGTCCCGAACCAGCCGAGCGAATACGGCTGCGGCGTCGCCGCCTTCGCGCGCATCGTCGAGCTGGTCGCGAAAGCGGCGATCAAAGTGCTGCCGGTCAAAAACGCCGCCGGCTTCGCACGGTTCGCGAGTTGAAGCAGTGGCGTCCCCGGGGTGACTCGAACACCCGACCCACAGTTTAGGAAACTGTTGCTCTATCCGGCTGAGCTACGGGGACGTGGCGGCGATCATAGCCGAAAGCGAGTGCGCGCGAAAACTTGCACGTGCCGTTAGCGACCGAAGTGAAAGCCGCTTAAATCGAAGTGAAAATGATTGCGATGCGCGGCGTTGAAATCGGGGCTCAGCACCACCGGAAAGATGCCGCACGCGCCGTCATGCACGTCGTGAAGGAACCGCGCCTTGGCGTCGTCGCCCTGCCAGTCCGCCGCGACCATCGCTTTCTCGCCGTCGGCGAAGGTAAAGCCCGCGATATCGATGGCATTGGCGCTCGCATGCTGGCTAAGCTCGGCGGTCGGGCCTTCGCCAACGATCGGCCGGCACGCGAAAGTGCCGAGCTGGTCGATGCGCGCCACGTCACTGTGCATATCGCGCTGCGCCGCCAGCTGGACAACATGATCGACGAACAGGGCGAGGTCGACGGCGAGCGGACAGGTCGCGATAAAGCCGGCGTTGAAAGCCGGCGACCTGTCCGCGGCGATCCGCTCGACATCGTGCAGCACGCATTGCTTTGAGGATATTTCCGCCACCGGCGTTGCCTTGAAGGCCGAGGTCGCGAGCGCCCGCCGGCAGTAATCGAGATCGGTGCGGGCGCGCGCGAGCTTCACGGCGGTCACCAGCGGGACGACATCGTCCCGTACGTCGAGAGGCGCCAGGGGCGAGTAGCGCGGCGGCGCGAACCGGCCGGCCAGATAGCCGCCGCCCGCCACAAGCACGGCCAGGGTGATCGCTGTCAGCGTCGCGCGGCGCATCAGAAGGTCCCGAGGGCGTGAAAAAACCCAGTCCCCTCAAGGAATTGTTAGTCGCGACCTTCGTTCCGGCGGCGGTTTCGGCGGTTGCGGGGATTCCGGGGTGCAGCTAAAATCTTTGTAATCTTCCAGCCGCGTTGGCCAGAGAAGACAAACAACCCCGAGGGAGAAACGTCCATGTCAGTATTGGCTTCGGCGATGGGGCGAGCGGCCGCGGCGCCGCATAAGAGCCTCAGCTACATCATCGGCGCGTCCTCATGCGGCACGCTGATCGAATGGTACGATTTTTATCTCTACGGCGTGCTCGTCGGCTTCTTCGGCACCCATTTCTTCTCGCCGAATATCGACCCGACCATCTCTTTCATCCTCAGCCTCGCCGTGTTCTGGACCGGCTTCCTCGTGCGTCCGTTCGGCGCCTTGCTCTTCGGCCATCTGGGCGATCTCATCGGCCGCAAATTCACCTTCATGCTGACCCTCGGCTTGATGGGTCTTGCCACTTTCCTCGTCGGCTGCCTGCCGACCTACGACACGATCGGCACGCTGGCGCCGGTTCTGCTGGTCACCTGCCGCGTCATTCAAGGCTTGGCGCTCGGCGGCGAATATGGCGGGGCCGCGACCTACATTGCCGAGCACGCGCCCGACGGGCGGCGCGGCTTCTTCACCAGCTGGATCCAGACCACGGCGACCATGGGCATCGTCGCCGCTCTGTTGGTGATCCTCGCTTTCCGCCTCGGTCTCGGCGATGCGGCGTTCACCGCTTATGGCTGGCGCTATCCCTTCCTGCTCTCCGCCATACTCGTGATCTTGTCGGGCTACATCCGGCTGCAGCTCCAGGAATCGCCGCTTTTTGCGCGCCTCAAAGATCAGGGCAAGGCCTCCGCCAATCCGGCGCTCGAAACTTATAGCAGCGGCCGGAACTGGGGCTTGATGCTCTTGGCGCTCTTCGGCGCGACCGCGCCCGAAGGCGTCGTCTGGTATACGGGCCAGTTCTATGCGCTGACCTATCTGACGGCGGTGCTGAAGCTACCTTATGTCGAAGTCTATCTGATCCTGATGATCGCGCTGCTCTGCGGTGCGCCGTTCTTCCTCGTCTTCGGCGCGCTCAGCGACCGCATCGGTCGGCGGCCGATCATGATCGCCGGATTCTTGCTGGCCGTGCTCACCTATATCCCGGTGTTCGACGCCTTTGGGACGTTCAAGGACAATCCGACGATGCTGGCTCTGCTCGTCTTCTACATGGTGATCCTCGTCACCATGGTCTACGGGCCGATCGCGGCGTTCCTCGTCGAGATCTTCCCGGCGCGGATCCGCTACAGCTCGATGTCGATGCCCTATCACATCGGCAACGGCGTGTTCGGCGGCGTGGTGCCGCTGATGGGCGCGTCGCTCGCGGCCGCTTATCCGACGGTCAATCAGGTCGGACTCTTCTACCCGATCGGTGTTGCCGCGGTCGGCGTCGTGGTCGGCCTCTTCGGCTTCAAGCAGACCTATCTGAAGAAAATCTGGGACGAAGTCGGCGGTCAGCCCGCCGAATAGCCTCGCGGCAATCTTTCTAGCGCGGCCCCGAAAGCGCTTTCGGGGCCGCTTTCTTTTGCCCCGGTTTCCGTTGCCGAGGCGCGCGCAGCAACTCGATCTGCTCGGGAAACGTCACCGCGATGGTCGGCCGCCGCGTCCCGTCGATGAAGCCGCGTGTCAGCAGCGCCTTGCCTTTGAGCGATGCCGGATCGAGTCCGGCGGCTCGGCAGAGCTTCACGACATCGGGCGCGAAGGTCAGGACGAAGCCGTGATGCTGGTCGGCGCCGAAATAGA
>DATGLO010000440.1:0-2811 GCA_035294105.1 Allostellaceae bacterium | reverse complement strand
TGCAGGACGAAGCCCGCCTCGACGATGGCGCGATATTCGACCGCGAGCGCTTGGGCGATCGCGGCGAGGAAATCTTCGGCGCGCGCGTAATGCACGTTCTGGCCGCGGCAGAACATCTCGAGGCTGCCGACAGCGATCGTGGTGACGAAGGCTTCCTCGATCCCGGCCGCCGCGGTCGCGGCTTTCAGCGCGGCGAGATCGCGCTTCAGCGCCGTCTCGCCGCTGTAGCGGATCGGACCGATGCAGGTGGGGCGCGACGCAACGCTCGGCACGGCGGCGGCCTGGGAATAAAAATCGCCGAAATCGCGCTGCTCCCAGCGCTGGCCGACGATGCGCATCGGCGCGCCCGGCGCGTTGCGATCGGGCGCCGCCGCGCCCGCCGGTGTCGAGCCGAAACCCGAGAGGCGGCCGAAGATGTAAGTACCCCAGGCGGCTAGATCCGACGCGGCGCGCGTTGGCTTGCCGAACTCGCCGTCATTCGGGATATCGATACCGATGGCCATCTGCACCGTCACGATGTCGGCGACCGAAGCCTTCAGCAACCGATCGATCTCCGCTTCGGACATCGTCGGGTTGCTCCAGGCGTCGCGCAGCGCGTCGGGACGCGGCAGGCTGCCGGCATGCGTCGTCAGAATTCTGTCGGCACTGTGTCTCATGCCGAGCGCTTTTTCGTCGCGCGCTTGTTGGTTGCGCGCTTGGCTTTTTTGGCGGCACGCGCGGGCTTGCGCTTCGCCCACAGCTGCTTAGTCGCCAGATCGGCGCCCTCGCGCATCGCCTTGAATTTTTCCCAGACCACCGTCGGATGGACCTCCGTATGATAGAGCGCCTGCGAGGAGAAACCGCAATCGGCGCCGGCCATGACGTTCGCGCGGCCGACCAGCTTCGCAAAGCGCGTCAGCCGCTCGGCGATGAGCTCGGGATGCTCGACGATGTTGCTGGCATGGGTGATGACGCCGGGGCAAACGACGCGTCCTTCGGGCACCTTGATGTCCTCGAAGAGATGATATTCGTGCTCGTGGCGGGGGTTGGCGGCCTCGAAGCTGAATTGGCCGGCTTTCACTTTCAGCACATAGCGGATGATGTCGGACAGCGCGGCCTCGTAAATCCGCGGTCCTTCATTGATGCCATAGCAAGTGTGGAAACGAATCTGTTCCGGCCGAATGCCTTTGATCGCGGCATTCGTCGCATCGACATAGATCTCGGCGCGCCGCTTCATTTGCTTCTCGTCGAGATCAGGCGCGACGAAAATGTCGGGCAGGAACGGGTCGTCGATCTGGACGATCAGCCCGGCATCGGCGATCGCGTGGTATTCCTTGCCGAGCTCGGCGGCGAGCGCGTGGAAGAATTCCTCGTCGGATTTGTAATACTCGTTGCGGCCCACGCCCGAGGGCGCTGTCGCCGGCAGGAAGATATGATCCTCCCGCACGCCCGCCGCCTTTGCCGCCGCTTTGACATTGGCGATATCGGTCTGGACGAGCGCCTCGCCCTTATATTTCACCGGCCCGACGCAGACCATCGGCACCATGGGCACGGCCGCGCCGCCGAGCATCGCGGCTTTAAAATACTCCGCGTAATATTCGGGAAAGGCCGCGACTTCTTTCTCGAACATCGGGAAGCGGTGGTTGCGCGGCTCGAACCCGTCGAGCCGCGCCTGGATGTAGGAGAAGAAGCCGGGCTTCGAGAACTCGCCGTCGGTGACGTAATCGATGCCGCAAGCCGCTTGCTGGCGCACCGATTCTTCGACCGAGCGCCTGAGCGTCGCGGCGAAGCTTGCCTCGTCATAAGACTGACCGGTGTATTTCGCCTTGATCTGATCGAGCAGATCGTGCGGCCGGGGCAGGCTGCCGATATGCGTGATCTGGATTCGATCTGTGTTCTGCTGGCTCATAGCTTCCCCAAGTTGCGCGCTTAACCTTTCAGATGAGGCATGATCTCGCTGGCGAACAGCTCGATGTTGCGCTGGGCGAGATCGTCGGGCAGGACGCCGAACTGGAACATCGGCAGGAGGATTCCGAGCCCGGTCTTGTCGCGCATCTCCTCGATCTTCGATCGCACCGTCTTGACGCTGCCGATGATCGCGGTGCCACTGGCGATCAGCTCGTCCGCGGTCGAGATCCTGCCGCCGACGTTGGTGCGCAGCTTCATGAAATTCTTCAGCGAGTTGAACGAGGTGTAGCCCGGCGGGATGAGCATCTCGAACGGCATGCGCAGGTAATTGTTGAAAAGCGTCTCGATCGCGTGCCCGGCCTCGGCCTTGGCGCGCTCGTCGGTCTCGGCGACATAGAGCGGGCAAGCCCAGCCCAACTGCCCGGCCTCCGGCTCGTAGCCGTATTCGCGTGCCTTATCGCGATAGGCATTGAGATAACGCGTCACCAGCTCGGTCGAGGAGAAGGTGACGAGGAACGGATATTTGCGCGCCGGGTCCGCCGCCCAGTAGACCGTTTCGCTCGAGCCCTGGCTCGGGATCCATACCGGAGGATGCGGCTGCTGATAAGGCCGCGGCCAGAGATTAACGTAGCGGATGTTGTAGTGCCGGCCCTCGAAGGGGAAGGGACCGGGCTGCGTCCACGCATTGATGATCAGGTCGTGGGCCTCGTGGAACCGCTCATGCGAGAAATACGGGTTGACGCCGGTCGAGTGATATTCGGCGCCAATGCCGCGCACGAAGCCGCAGATGATCCGGCCCTTCGAGAGATTGTCGAGCATCGCATATTCTTCGGCGACGAAGATCGGGTTTTGCTGAATCGGCAAAGCACGGCCGAGGATCGCGATCTTGATGTTCTTGGTGCGCTGGATGAGGGCCGAGGCGAT
>DATGLO010000439.1:0-2985 GCA_035294105.1 Allostellaceae bacterium | reverse complement strand
GCCTGCGGCCAGATCGATATCGGCAATGCCGATACCGGCTGGGCCGACAAGTTCAAGAAGGGCGTGATGCAGGCCAATGGCGAGATCGCGCCCGAGCCGGTGCTGGATGTCGAGCACGTGGCAAAAGCCGTGCTCTATATGGCCTCGCTGCCCTTGGAGGCGAACGTCCTCACCATGACGGTGATGGCGACGAAGATGCCGCTCGTCGGCCGCGGTTAGATCGTTCTCGAAGTCACTTTTCGTTGTCGGCGAGCGTCACGACAACCTCATTGCTGCAACCGCAATGCCAGCAATCGATGGCGAGTTGCTTTTGCGGCGGCTTGGCTTCGTCGTCTTCCTCGATCATCTGATCGTTGTCCCAGTGGCAGTTCTCGCATTTGAAGACCGCCCGATATTCGTGCACGTGCCGCATCGCAACTCCTCTCAGCGCCCGCGTTCTTATCCGATCCGCGCCAGGCCTCGAACGCGGCGCATTTCAACTCTGTCTTGCCGAACCCTGACCAATGAGCCTCCATCGGCGCGGTATAAGCCTCCACGGCAATAACCCGAGGCCACCTATGAGACTTGAAATCATCGAACAAGACAAGATGACCGCGGCACAGCGCGAGCTCCACGCGCGCATCGCCGGGGCGCGCGGCGCGGTGCGCGGGCCGTTCAACCTGTGGCTCTATAGCCCCGAGCTGTGCGATCGGGTCGAGGCGCTCGGCAAGTTCGTGCGTTTCGACAGCTCGATCCCGCCGCAACTCCGCGATCTCGCGATCCTCGTCACCGCGCGTCACTGGGATTCCTCCTACATGTGGCACTCCTATTCGAAGCGCGCGGCCGAAGGCGGCATTGCGGCCGACGTCATTCAGGCGATCGCCGAGCGGCGCAAACCCAGCTTTTCCCGTCGCGAAGACCAGGCGGTCTACGACTACGCCAGCGAGCTGCTCGGGAAGCATCATGTCGCCGAGGCGACTTTCCGCGCCGCCGAAGCGGCGATCGGCAAGGCAACGCTGGTCGAGCTGACCGCGTTGATCGGCAATTACTCGATGGTTGCGATGGCGCTCAACGCGTTCGAGGTCGACCTACCCGCGGACGCGAAGCCGCTGCCGAGCTAGGCTGCCGCGCTCCGGTCCGAGCGAAACCACTCGGTCAGGAAATCAAGCAACAGCCGCACGCGACGCGGCGGGCTGCCATGGCTGGTGAACACGCCATAGAGCGACCGGCTCGGCAATCGCCAGCCTGGTAGAACCCGTACCAGCGCGCCCTCTTCGAGATACCGATGCGCGAGACGCTCGGGCAAGGGCGCGATGCCGAGACCGTCCATGGTCGCCTTCGCCAACACCTCGAAGGAATTCGACGAGAAAGCAGCCTCGACCGTGATCTTGCGCGTTTGCGCGCCGCGCGACAGGCGCCAGACGGTCTCGTTGGCATGGACGAGGCAGCGCAGCGCGGCGAGATCCCCCGGCGCTCGCGGCACCTCCACATCCGCCAGATAGGCGGGACTGCCACAAATGACATAACGCAGTTGCGCGATGCGCTTCGCTTGCTTCGAGAATGCCGAGCTGGGCTTGGTCTGAACGACGATATCGAAGGCGTTCTCGAGCACGCCATGCTCGCGCAGCAACTCGCCGACCACGAGCTCGATCTTGGCCTTGGGGTAGCGCGCGGAAAAATTGGTGAGCGCATCGCCGATATCGAGATCGCCGACGAATTCCGGCGCCGCGACGCTGATGCGGCCTTCGACTTCCGCCTCGCTGCCGAGGAGGGACGTCGATTCCTCGGCGATTTCGGCCAACAGCCGCTCGCAGAAGACGAAATGGCGCTGGCCGGGCTCGGTGAGGCTGACGAGGCGCGTGCTGCGATTGAGCAGGCGCACGCGCAGACGGCGCTCGAGGTCGGTGATCTGCCGCGAGACCAGGGCGCGCGAGATGCCGAGCGAGCGCGCCGCCGCCGTCAGGCTGCCGTATTTGGCGACCTGGACGAAGGTCTGCATGGTCTTGTAGCGATCCACGGATTTCCCCGCCGGCGACCTAGTGGTTTGATTCCAACATTCGCACCCCGTCGCTGCAGGCAATTTGCGAATGTTGGAATCGAAAGACCACTAGCAACTCATAAATTTCGAGTGGAGCTTTGGATTTGACATTCGCTTCGGGGCCCGCCGCCAAGTGGAGCGAATGTCAAATCCGCCCCCACTCGCTATTCTGCCGATTGTTTATAAATCTGCAACAGACACTCTCGGCGTCGGCCCTGATCGCGCCGCGGAAGGTTTGATAGCTTGCCGTCGGCAATCGGCCCCCCGAACCGGGCCCGCCACAGCAACCTGGAGCGCAGCATGGCGAAAGAGCCACCCGTCCGCATCCATCGCGACAAACTGACCGACCTCATCCAAGGCATCTTTGCCGGTGCGGGAACGCCGTCGGGCGACGCGCGCATCGCCGCCGAGGCGCTGGTCTGGGCGAATCTGCGGGGGATCGACACCCATGGCGTCAGCCGCGTACCGCGCTATCTCGAAATGTTCGATTCCGGCGAAGCCAAAGCAGCGGCGAAGATGAAGGTGTCGCGCGCGCGCCCCGGCGTCATCCTCATCGATGCCGATGGCGCGCCGGGACCGGTCGCGCTGAGCCAGGCGATGCAGCAGGCGGTCGAAGCGGCACGGCAAACCGGCATCGCTTGGGCGGGCGTGCGCGGCACCGTGCATACCGGAGCGATCGGCTACTACGCGTCGCTGGCGCTGCAACACGGCATGGTGGGGATCGGCATCGTCGCCGGCATTCCGAACATGGCCTATCACGGTGCGCGCGGCGCGGCGGTCGCGACCAGCCCCATCGCCATAGCGATCCCAGCCGAGCGGCATCCGCCGCTGCTGCTCGACATGGCGACCGCGGTCATGGCCCTGGGGCGTTTTCAGCAATACAAGGCGCAGGGCAAGCAACTGCCCGAAGGCGCGGGCATGACCGCCGAGGGGGAGCCGACCACCGATCCTGCGCGCGCCACGACGCC
>DATGLO010000438.1:0-4140 GCA_035294105.1 Allostellaceae bacterium | reverse complement strand
TAAGAGAAAGCACGAAGCCGAACTTGCGCAGCCCCATGAAGTCGATATTCGGAATGCGGCGGATGACGATGAGGGGATGCATGGCTAAATCGGAATCTCTTTCGGTTTCAGCCGCCGCAGCCAGGTCACGATCAGCAGCCGCGTGACGAGAATCGCCGAGAACAGAGACGTCAGCACGCCCAGGCTCAACGTAACGGCGAAGCCCTTGATCGGGCCGGAGCCGAGCCAGAACATCAGCCCGCCGGCGACAAGCGTTGTCACATGGCTATCGAGAATCGTGCCGAAGGCGCGCTCGAAACCCGCTTGGAGCGAGGAAATGAGCGAGCGGCCGCCGCGCACTTCCTCGCGGATGCGCTCGTAGATCAGCACGTTGGCATCGACCGCCATGCCCATCGTCAGCGCGATGCCGGCGATGCCGGGCAAGGTGAGCGTCGCGCCGAGCAAGGTGAGCGCACCCATCATGATGCACAGGTTAAAGAACAGCGCGATATCGGCGAAGATGCCGAACAAGCCGTAGAACACGACCATGAACACGACGACGAGCACGACACCGACGACGCTGGCCAGGGCCCCGGCATGGATCGAATCGGCGCCGAGGTCCGGCCCGACGCTGCTCTCTTCCAGCACCGTCAACGGCGCCGGCAAGGCGCCGGCGCGCAGCAGCAGCGCGAGGTCGTTGGCGGATTGCACGGTGAAACTGCCCTCGATCACGCCCTGACCGCCGAGGATGGGCTCTTTGATCACCGGCGCGCTGATCACCTTGTTGTCGAGCACGATGGCGAACGGCTTGCCGACATTTTCCTTGGTAGCGTCGGCAAAGCGCCGCGCGCCGATCGAATCGAATTTGAAGCTTACGACCGGCTGGCTGTTCTCGAAGGTCGGTTGCGCGTCGGTCAAGGTATCGCCGCTCACCATCACACGGCGGCGCACGACGTAGTATTGCGTCGGCTGCCCGCTCTGCGCCTCGCCCGGCAAGACCTCGTCGCCCGGCGGCAGCTTGCCGTTGCGCGCATCTTGCGGCGACGCGTTCATGTCGACGAGCTGGAAGGTCATCTTCGCCGTTTGGCCCAGCAGCTCCTTGACGTGCTCCGGATTCGCGATGCCCGGCAACTGCACGACGATGCGGTCTACGCCTTCGCGCTGTATGTTGGCTTCGCGCGTGCCGGCCTCGTCGATGCGGCGGCGAACAATCTCGATCGATTGCCCCACGACGGCGTTCTGCTGCGCGGTGAGATCGACCTGGTTGGGTGTGATCGTCGCCGCGCCGCCCGCGCCGGTCTGCACATCCATGCCGGGATCGATCTTGGTGATAATGGCGCGCAGATCTTGCATGCGCCCGGGATCGAGCAAGGTGACCGTGACGTGATCGGTGGTCGCGCCGAGATCCTTGTAGCCGATCTTCGCCGCGATGAGCTGCGTGCGCAATTCGTCGACGACGTTGTTGAGACGCTCGCGCTCGACCGCACCCATGTCCACCTGCAGCAGCAGATAGGAGCCGCCGCGGAGATCGAGGCCGAGAGACACCTGGTGCTGAAGGAAGGACGGCCAACCGGCGATGGTGGTCGGTGCGAAGGCGTTCGGCAATGCGAAGACGAGGCCGAGCAAACAGACGCCGAGAATCAGCGCCAGCTTCCAGCCTTGGAAATAAAGCATTGCTTCGACCTAACCTTCAGGGCCGCAGTGCCGTTAATGCAGGCCCAACATACGCCGCCAGGCCGGCGTTTTTGCGTCGTCGGACGAGCCTGCCGACGTGGTCGCCGGCGTCGTCGCGTTGCCGTCGTCGTTCGCCGGCGTGTCGCTGTCCCTCGCCTTGCTGTCCTTCGCCGCCGGCTCGGTCTTGGCGAGGACCTGCGAGATCGTTGAGCGAACCACCCGGACCCGCACGTTGTCGGCAAGGTCGACCAGCACTTCCTCGTTGTTGACGACTTTCGCGACCGTGCCGATGAAGCCGCCGCCGGTCACGACCCGGTCGCCACGCCGGATCGCGTCGAGCATCGAGCGCTGCTGCTTCGCCTTTTGCTGCTGCGGCCGGATGAGGAAGAAATAGAAAACGACGAAGATCAGCGCCAGCGGCGCCAACTGGACCAACATGCTGGAGGTGTCGCCGGCACCAGCCGCTTGCGCATAAGCGGGCGTAATGAGCATCCTCCAACTCCTTCGCGACAGGGGAAATCAGCCGCGGCTCGTCCCCCGGCGAAGCCGCGGCGGATTCCTACTGGATGGAAGCATAAAGCGCAAGCAACGCAATGGCTTTGCGGTGTCCTTTGAGGTCGCTATCATGGCCGGCATCGAGGAGGCGGCGATGAAAACCTATATATTTTTGGGCCTTGCGGCGCTTGCGCTGGCCGGCTGCAGCGACACAATCGTCATGCGGGGCGCGAACGGCCAGGAAGATGTCTGCCATTACAGCTTGATGTATCGCTCGCTTCATCAATGCGTCGCCAGCGCCCAGCAAGACGGCATGACCATGGCCAACGGCCCGGCGTGGTGGACCTACTATCGCTAAGTCCCCGCCTTCCCGGATGAGCGAGAGCGCGAAGCTCGAAGAGCTGCTGCAGCGTATCGCCGGCGCGCTCGAGCGCCAGGCGCCGCCCGTGCCGCCGCAAAACGACTTGGCCGCCGCCGACGCTTTCGTCTGGCACGCCGATCGCGGCTGGCTCGAGCCGGTAAAAGCCGTCAACCGCGTCGATATGATCCTCCTGCAAGGGATCGATCGCGTCCGCGACATTCTGCTCGACAATACCAGACGCTTCGCCAAGGGCCTGCCGGCGAACAACGTGCTGCTCTGGGGCGCGCGCGGCATGGGCAAATCGTCGCTGGTGAAAGCCGCTCATGCCGCCGTCAACGCCGAGCTGAAATCCGCGCTGGTGCTGGTCGAAATCCATCGCGAGGACATCCCGACGCTGCCCAGTCTTCTCTCGCTGTTGCGGAACACGAAACGACGTTGCCTCCTCTTCTGCGACGATCTCTCTTTCGACAACCAGGATACGAGTTACAAGTCGCTCAAGGCGGTGCTCGAAGGCGGCATCGAGGGCCGGCCCGACAATGTCGTGCTCTATGCCACTTCCAACCGGCGCCATCTCTTGTCGCGCGACATGATCGAGAACGAGCGCTCGACCGCGATCAATCCGGGCGAGGCGGTCGAGGAAAAAATCTCGCTGTCCGATCGCTTCGGCCTGTGGCTCGGCTTCCATGCCTGCGACCAGCAGACCTATCTCGCGATGGTCGAAGGCTATGCGAAGCATTTCGGCCTCGCCTATCCGGCCGAAAAGCTGAAGGCCGAATCGGCAGAGTGGGCAATCACGCGCGGCTCGCGTTCGGGCCGGGTGGCGTGGCAATATATCCAGGATCTCGCGGGCCGGCTCGGCAAGACGCTCGGCTAGCGTTTCTAATGGGAGCGGAACGATGGCGACGACATCGGATTACGCGCGGCAAGTGGGTCCGGGCACGCCGATGGGCGCGCTGATGCGGCACTATTGGATTCCCGCCTGCGCCTCCGACGAGATCGTCGCCGATGGCGCACCGCTGCGCCTTGTATTGCTCGGCGAGAAGCTGATCGCGTTCCGCGACAGCGCAGGCCGCGTCGGCATCCTCGATCATCGCTGCCCCGCATCGCGGCGCGTCGCTGTTCCTCGGTCGCAACGAGGAATGCGGGCTGCGCTGCGTCTATCACGGCTGGAAGTTCGACGTCGCGGGCAACTGCATCGAGATGCCGAACGTGAAGCCGCGCCATGCCTTTCCCGACAAGATCAAGGCGCGGGCCTATCAAACGCGCGAGCATAACGGCCTTGTCTGGGTGTATATGGGCGCGGCCGCTGAAGCGCCGCCCTTCCCCGCGCTCGAGCCCCTGCTGTTGCCGCAAGCGCAGCTCCAGCTGCGCTTGGCGCAGCGCAACTGCAATTGGCTACAGGCGCTCGAAGGCGATATCGACACCTCGCATTTCGGCTTCCTTCACGAAGGCAAGGCGCGCGCCGAGGATTACGCCCCTGATTCCGTCCTGCGCTACCGGCTGGAGGACCGCGCGCCCGATTACCATTGCACCGAGACCGAATGGGGCACGATGTACGCGGCCTATCGTCCCGCGACTCCGGGCAATCTCTACTACCGCGTCGCCCATTACCTCTTCCCGTTCTGGACGAT
>DATGLO010000437.1:0-4732 GCA_035294105.1 Allostellaceae bacterium | reverse complement strand
GAGCGCCGCGACGAGGCGCTCGATATCCGCGTTGGAATGCTGCGGCGAAGGCGTCAGCCGAAGCCGCTCGGTGCCGTAGGGTACGGTCGGGAAGTTGATCGGCTGCACATAGATGCGATGACGATCCATGAGCTCGTCGCTGGCTTCCTTGCAGAGCCGCGCATCGCCGACCAGCACCGGCACGACATGGCTTTCCGAAGGCATCACCGGCAGATTCGCCTCGCGCAGCTTGCGCTTCAGCAACGCCGCGCGCTCTTGGTGACGCTCGCGCAGCTCGCGCGCGTCCTTCACATGGCGGATGCTCGCGATCGCACCGGCGCAGATCGCCGGCGGCAGCGAGGTGGTGAAGATGAAGCCGGGCGCGTAGCTGCGGATGAAATCGACGATGGCCGTCGAGGTCGCGACGTAACCGCCGATCAGGCCGAACGCTTTCGCCAAGGTGCCTTGGATGATATCGACCTTGTCGCTGACGCCGTCGCGCTCGGCGATGCCGGCGCCGGTCTCGCCGTAAAGGCCGACGGCGTGAACTTCGTCAAGATAGGTCAACGCGCCATAGCGATGCGCAACCGCGCAGAGCTCTGCGATGGGGGCGATATCGCCATCCATCGAATAAACGGATTCGAACGCGACGAGTTTCGGCCGCTTGGGATCCGCGGCGGCGAGGCGCTTCGCCAGATCGGCCGGATCGCTGTGCTTGAAGATCTGCTTCTCGCTGCGGCCGTGGCGAATGCCTTGGATCATCGAGGCATGATTGAGCGCATCGGAGAAGACGATGCATTCGGGCATCTGGCTCGCGAGCGTCGCGAGCGCCGCTTCGTTGGCGACATAGCCTGAGGTGAAGATCAGCGCCGCGGGCTTCTTGTGCAGCGACGCGAGTTCTTGCTCCAGCGCGACGTGGTAATGGGTCGTGCCCGAGATGTTGCGCGTGCCGCCGGCGCCGGTGCCGACTTTGTCGATCGCTTCATGCATCGCCGCGCGCACGGTCGGGTGCTGGCCCATGCCGAGATAGTCGTTGGAGCACCAGACGGTGATCTCGCGGCCGCTTGCATGGTCGTGCGCGTGCGGGAAATCGCCCGCTTTGCGCTCGAGATCGGCGAACACGCGGTAGCGACCTTCGGCTTTCAGCCCGTCGATGCGCTGCTTAAAAAACCCTTCGTAATCCATCGCTTACGCGGCTCCACGCGACCGGCGGTTAATTATAGAACCAAACGCCTTCCCTGCCAGTCCCGCAATGAGGCCGGATGTCGCGGCTTGGTCGCTCGCTATTTTGGCGCTATGCTGGTACGGCTGGCAAGGAGAGCGCGATGGGACGCACCGTCTTCACGAACGTGGCGATTTTCGACGGCACGGGCGCCAAGCCTTATCCGGGCGAGGTCGCGGTCGAAGACAAGCGCATCGCGGCGGTGGCGCCGGGCAACGGCAAGATCGATCGCAGCGGCGCCGCCATCGTCGACGGCAAAGGCGCTACCTTGATGCCCGGCATGGTCGAGGCGCATGCGCATCTCTCCTGGCCCTGCGCTTACGACCGCATCATCCTCGACCGGACAATACCGCCGGAAGAGCATCTTCTCATCACCGCGCGCAACGCGCGCATCACTCTCGATCACGGCTTCACCAGCGCTTATTCCGCCGGCTCGCTCGGCACGCGTTTCGAGATCGCGCTGCGTGACGAGATCGATAACGGCTGGCTGCCGGGACCGCGGCTCAAAGCCTCGTCCATCGAGCGCGCTCCCGGCCAAGTGTTCGGCATTCCGCAAAGCCAAGATGCTAGCGGGCACGGGCGCGGCGCGGCGGCGATGCGCGCCTATATCAAAAGCTGCGCCGAGATGGGGCTCGATTCGGTGAAGCTCCTTCTTTCGGGCGACGACAACTTCACGCCCAACGGCTCGCAAGAGCTTGCCTATGACGAGGACGAGGTCGCGGCCGCGGGCGACGAGGCGGAGAAGCAAGGCCTTTGGCTGGCTTGCCATGCACAGGCCGCGGAGGCGGTGAAGCTCGGCCTCAAATACGGTTTCCGCGTGCTTTATCATTGCAGCTATGCCGATGCCGAGGCGCTCGACATGCTCGAAGCGAAGAAGTCGGAGATTTTTGTCGCGCCGGCGGTGGGGCTGGCGCATGGCGCCATCCACGCCGATCCGTCGCTCAACCTGCCCGAGCCGCTGGTGCAGCGCGGCCACAAAATCCTGGCGTTGCAGCGCGCTCTCGTGCCCGAACTGATCCGCCGCGGTCTGCGCGTGCTGCCCGGAGGCGATTACGGCTTCCCGCATACGCCGATCGGCCGCAATGCGCGCGATCTCCAATACTTCGTCGAGGATTTCGGCTTCACGCCGGCCAAGGCGCTGATGGCGGCGACGAAATGGGGCGGCGAGATCATGGGCATGGGCGAGGAGCTCGGCCTCGTCGCAGAAGGCTATCTCGCCGATCTCTTACTGGTCGATGGCGATCCGATTGAGGACATCACGATCCTGCAGGACAAGGATCGTCTCCTCATGATCATGAAGGACGGCGCCTATCACAAAGCGCCTCCATCACCTATTTACTAACCGCAGTCATTGCGAGGAGCGCAGCGACGAAGCAATCCAGATCTTTCGGGTTGCTCTGGGTTGCTTCGCTAGGCTCGCAATGGCGCGCAAACGAAATTCCTCTTAGGAACTCGCGAGCTTCACCGACGCGTCCTCGAGCGCGTCGCCGAAGCGCGACCAAATCTCGTCGATATCCGCCTCGGTGACGATCAGCGGCGGGCAGAGCGCGACGATGTCGCCGGTCAGCGGCCGCACGATCAGGCCGCGCTCCTGCGCCGCCGCGGCGATGAGCGCCGCCGCGCCGCCCTGCGCATCGAAGGAGGCTTTCGTTGCTTTGTCGCGCACAATCTCGAGTGCGCCGATGAGGCCGACGCCGCGCGCCTCGCCGACGAAGCGATGCGCGGCGAAGCGCTGCAGCCCCGCCTGGAAACGCGGCGCGACTTTGCGAACATGGCCGATAATGTCGCGCTCTTCGTAAATCTTCAGCGCCTCGAGCGCGACCGCGCAGCATACGGGGTGGCCGGAATAGGTGAAGCCGTGCGCGAATGCGCCGAGCTTGTCGCTCTCTATCAGCATCGCCTGATAGATTTCCTCGGAGATGATCGTTGCCGAGAGCGGCAGATAAGCCGAGGTCACGGCCTTGGCGAGGGTCAGGATGTCGGGCTTCAGCCCATAGGTCTCGGAGCCGAACATGTTGCCGGTGCGGCCGAAGCCGCAAATCACCTCGTCGGCGATCAGCAGCACGTCGTGCTTCTTGAGCACCGCTTGGATCTTCTCGAAATAGGTCTTGGGCGGCAGGATCACGCCGCCGGCGCCCATCACCGGCTCGGCGATGAAGGCGGCGACGGTCTCGGGATCCTCGCGCTGGATCAGCGCGTCGAGACTCTCGGCGAGCCGGGTCGCGAAATCTTCTTCGCTCTCGCCTGGCTTGGCGGCACGGTAGTAATGCGGCGCGTCGGCATGGCGGATGCCGGCGATCGGCAGATCGAAGTCGCGGTGATTGGCGGCAAGGCCGGTGAGGCTCGCCGTCGCGATGGTGACGCCGTGATAAGCCTTGGCGCGGCTGATGATCTTTTTCTTGCGATGCCGGCCGAGCGCGTTGTTGTAGTACCAGACGATCTTCAGCGCGGTGTCGTTCGCTTCCGAACCGGAATTGTTGAAGAACGCTTTCGACATCGGCACCGGCATCATTGCGACGAGCTTCTCGGCGAGCTCGGCGACCGGCTCATGCGATTTGTTGGCGAAACCGTGATAGAAGGGCAGGCGGCGCATTTGCACGGCCGCAGCCTCGACCAGCCGCTCGTTGTCGAAGCCGAGGGCCGCGCACCAGAGGCCCGACATCGCCTCGATATACTCCTTCCCGTTCTCGTCCTTGACGCGGATTCCGTCGCCTTCGACGACCACCAGCGGACCCGAGCGCTGATGCTGGCGCAAATTGGTGTAAGGATGGAGATGGCTGGCGATGTCGATGCTGGCGATCGAATTGCTGCGCGGCATGGTTGTCTCTCGGGGGAAACTCGGCGCAATATAGCCGTCGCGCCGGCTCGGCGGTCAAACGGATGCGACCGTTGGCCTCATATCGGGGGAACGCTCATGACAATCAAGCGTGCGGCAACGGCGATCGTTCCCAAGCGACATGAACTCGAGCCGATCGAGACCGCATCCCGCGACGAGATCGAAGCGCTGCAACTCGCGCGGCTGCAACACACGCTGGCGCATGTTTACGAGAACGTCGCCGCCTACCGGGCGAAATTCGATGCCGCCGGCGTTCATCCGCGCGATCTGAAGACGCTCGGCGATCTGCACAACTTCCCGTTCACGTCGAAGGCGGACCTGCGCGAGAACTATCCCTTTGGCCTTTTCGCGGTGCCGCGCGAGCAAGTGCGGCGCATTCATGCCTCCTCGGGCACGACCGGCAAGGCGACCGTGGTCGGCTATACCGAACGCGACCTCGACACCTGGACGAATCTCATGGCGCGCTCGTTCCGCGCCGGCGGATGCCGGCCGGGCATGCGCGCACATGTCTCCTACGGCTATGGGCTCTTCACCGGCGGGCTCGGCGCGCATTATGGCGCTGAGCGCCTTGGCATGACGGTCGTGCCGGTTGCCTCGGGCATGACCGAGCGACAGGTGCGGCTGATCACGGATTTCGAGCCCGAGGTATTGCTGGCGACGCCGAGCTACGTGCTGACCATCCTCGACGAGTTCCG
>DATGLO010000436.1:0-6580 GCA_035294105.1 Allostellaceae bacterium | reverse complement strand
GCAACTCGACCGCTCCATCCATGGCGGCTTGCGCAACACGGTGAAGGGCACGAACTTCGCCATCGAGACGCGCACCCCGACCGATCTCGGCGAAGTGAAGACCGTCATGCTGGTCGACTTCAGCTTGATGGCGAGCCAAAGCAACTACATCGGCGCGGGCACGGCGGTCACCTCGACCAAGCCCTCTTCGGGTGCGGGCAACAACGAGGTTCCCCGCATCCAATGGGCCTACGGCACATTGGGTCCCTGGCTGATCGGCCAATACAATTCGGCTTGGGCCGACCCGCTGTTGATTACGCCCGATATTGGCGATCAGTCGCAGATCGGCAAAATGCAGACGGTGAACATCCGCCGCCCGCAGATCCGCTACACCTATCTCGCGGGCAACGGGATCACTCTTTCGGCCTCGGTCGAGTCGATGAACACCGGTGCCGAATATTGCCAGAACACGGCGACGACCACCTGCATCGGCGCAGCCGGTGTTGCGCCGGCGGCGATCGCGACGGACGGTTCCGACAATCTCGATGTCGGCGGCTCGAGCGATGGCGGTATCGTCAACCTGCCGAGCTTCAATACCGGCATCGCCTGGGATCAGCCCTGGGGCCATGTCATGGGGCGCGTGGGTGTCGGCCGGTCTGAGCTCCGCGGCACCAACGCGCTGCCGCTCTTTGGCGCGACCAACTTCATGAACCATGTCACGCAGTGGCATTGGGCGGTCGAAGGCGGCGCGATGCTCAACACCTGGGGCCAGGATCAGTGGCGCGGCTTGATCAACTATTCGCACGGCCTATCGACCTACATGTCGGATATGGGCAATGGCACCTACGACATGATCATCAACGGTCAGACCGGCCAGGTGAGCCCGATCACGGAGTTGGGGTTGAACACCAGCTACATCCACCGTTTCAACCCGAACTGGCGCACCACTGCCGAGTTCAGCATCGGCTTCTTCAATAAACCCGATGCCAGCGCGGGCTGGGGCAATTGCGCCACGGCGGGCGGCACCGGCGCCGTCGACGCCTGCGTTTCGGGCGGTGCGGCTGCCGCTCAACTGGCTTCGGTTGAAAAACGGCACATCGAATCGGCTTGGTCGCTGACCTACAGCCCGGTGCCCGGCCAGGTCGATATCTCGCTCGAGCTCGATTACTACGACCGGCAGGTGCAAGCCTCGGGGACCGGCGCCTCTGCTTGGGCGCAGCGGGTCGGCTTCAATTTCTACTGGTAAGCCCCCCAGCTTATCGGTATGTCCCGGCCCGCCGACCTTGTGGTCGGCGGGCCCTTTTTTCCCGATATCCCACGCTGCCCACTGCCTTGCGCGCATCCGGCGCACCCCGCTCCATCGCGCCGTGGCCACGCGTCTGTTATAACCAAGGCATGACAGCCAAGATCATCGACGGCGTCGCCATCGCTCGCGAAATCCGCAGCAGCATTCGCCGCCGCGTCGAAGAGCTCGCCGCGCGCTACGCCGTGAAGCCGGGCCTTGCGGTCATCCTTGTCGGCCAAAACGCGGCGTCCGAGGTTTATGTGCGCAACAAAGTCCGCGCCTGCGCCGAGGTCGGCATTCATTCCGAAGTGATGCGCTTCGACAGCGACGTCGCCGAGGACAAGCTGCTCGATTGCATCCGCCGCCTCAATGCATCGCCCGCGATCCATGGCATTCTCGTGCAGTTGCCGCTGCCGCAGCGCATCTCGGTGCCGCGCGTGCTGACGACGATCTCGGTCGACAAGGACGTCGACGGCTTCCACCTCTACAATGTCGGCGGGCTCGTCATCGGCAACACGGTCTTCCCGCCTTGCACGCCCTACGGCGTTTCGAAGCTCTTGGAACACGAGAACATTCCGGTCGAGGGCCGCAACGTCACGGTGGTTGGCGCCAGCAATATCGTCGGCAAGCCGATGGCGCTGATGCTGATGCAGCGCGAAGCGACGGTCGCGATCTGCCACGCCAAGACCCGCGAATTGTCGCAATACACGATCCTCGCCGACATTCTCGTGGTCGCGGCCGGGCATCCCAATCTCATCGTGCCGCAGATGGTGCGAAGCGGTGCCGTGGTCATCGATGTCGGCATCAACCGGCTTGCCGACGGGCGTCTCGTCGGCGATGTCGATTTCGCGGGCGTCAAGGAAAAGGCCTCTTACATCACCCCGGTGCCGGGCGGCGTCGGCCCGATGACCGTGACGATGTTGCTCGATAACACCGTTGCCTCGGCCGAGCGCGCCGCGCTCGGCCTCGTCGCCGCTCACTGAGCGCGCCTCCGCTTGGGCCGCGCGGCTTGACCTCGGATGCGTCGCGACCACAATGGCGCTGAGGGGGGAGGCGGCCCGGGGTGTATTCCGAAATCACGCGTTCGATCAAAGTCGTCGTCAATCCGTATTACCTCGAGGATCAGTCTTCCCCGGGCGAGAATCGCTTTGTCTGGGCGTATCACGTGCGGATCGAGAATCAGGGCGCTGAGACCGTGCAACTCCGGCGCCGCCATTGGCGCATCACCGACGCGATGGGGCGGGTGCAAGAGGTGCGCGGTCCGGGCGTCGTCGGCGAGCAGCCGGTGCTCGGGCCCGGCCAGAGCTTCGAATACACCAGCGGCACGCCGCTGGCGACCCCGTCGGGCATCATGGTCGGCACTTACGAGATGGAGCTGCCGAGCGGCGAACGCTTCGCGGTGGCGATTCCCGCCTTTTCCCTCGATAGCCCGCATCAACCGCGGCCGCTGAACTAATCGCGCGAGGAGCATCGTTATGGCGTCGAGATCACCGCGGAAAAGCGCGCCGGCGAAAAGCGCGGCGCCCCGGCGCCCGACGCGGCAAGAAGCCGAAGAAGCGGTGCGCGTGCTGTTGCGTTGGGCCGGCGACGACCCGGACCGCGAAGGCTTGCGCGGCACGCCGGGACGGGTAACGCGCGCGTTCGAGGAATATTTTACCGGCTATCAAAGCAATCCCGTCGAGCAGCTGCAGCGGACGTTCGAAGAGGTGAACGGCTACGACGAGATGGTCGTGCTCAAGGATATTCGCTTCGAGAGTCATTGCGAGCATCATCTGGCGCCGATCATCGGCCGCGCGCACATCGCCTACCTGCCCAACAAGCGCGTCGTCGGCATATCGAAGCTGGCGCGGCTGGTCGACATCTTCGCCAAGCGGCTGCAAATCCAGGAGAAAATGACGGCGCAGATCGCGACGACGCTCGCGGACGTGCTGCGCCCCAAAGGCGTCGCCGTCGTGATCGAGGCGGCGCACCAATGCATGACGACGCGCGGCGTGCATAAGCCCGGCGTCTCCATGATAACCTCGCACATGCTCGGCGCCTTTCGCACCGATCCTTCGACGCGACGCGAATTCCTCGCGCACCTCAATCTCGACGGGCATTCGCTCGCTAATGTCTAAGTCGCCGGCGGGCTTTGTGGTAGGTAGTTGTTCATGTTACGGCCGAACGTCGATCGTTTCCTGCGCGGCTCGATTCGCTCGGTCTGGGATCTGGAACTGCTGCTGCTGTTCCAGAAACACCGGGCGCGTCTCTGGACCGTCGACGAGCTTGTGCGCGATCTCCGCGCAAGTGTGCTGATCGTCGGCGACGCGCTCGACGCGCTGCAGAAAGCCGGTCTCGTCGCCAAGAACGCGAACGATCAATATCAATATTGGCCGATCTCGCCCGAGCTCGACCAAACGGTCGAAGCGGTCGCCGCCGCCTATGCAAGCTCGCCGGTCGCCGTGACCCAGGCAATCCTGTCGGCGCCGAGTAGCAGCGTTCGCATTTTCGCCGACGCGTTCAAGATCAAAAAGGATTAACGCGCGTGATTCAGCTTTTCGAATCCACGGTTTATATCCTCTGCGCCGTCACCAGCCTCGTCGCGATGTGGCTGTTGTTGCGCAGCTACCGGCGGAACCGCTCGCGCCTGCTGTTGTGGAGCGCCGCCGCCTTCGTCGCCTTCGCGTTGAACAATCTGTTGCTGTTCTTGGATCTCGTGGTCCTGCCGACGAGTATCGATCTACGCGGACCGCGCGCGGCGGCGGCGCTCATCGGCGTGGGGATCCTGCTCTACGCCTTCATCTTCGAAATCGACTGAGGGACACGCGAATTGATCTATCCATACCAATTCCTCGGTGGCGTCCTGACGATGGGCTATTTCATCCTCGGCCTGTTCTTCCTCAAATTCTGGCGGCGCACGCGCGACCCGCTCTTCATGATGTTTGCCTGCGCATTCTGGCTCCTGGCCGTGAACGGTTTCGATATCTCGGCCTCGAACGGCTACGAGCTCGATATCGTCTGGAGCTATCTCCTGCGCCTGCTTGCCTTCGTGCTCATTATCGTCGCGATCGTCCGCAAGAACACCGAAACGAGGACGCGGCCGTAAAGCTGCTGCTCAGCCGGAAAGCAGGGATGGGCCGAAGCTCGAGGCGATGCGCGCCGTCGCCTGGTTGTCGAAATCGCTCATCAGCTCGCGCACCATGTCATAGCGCACCTGCGCGCGATCGTTCGCCGTCGCGCTTTGCAGCACGGAGCGCGAGCGCGACGCCGTCACGCGCATCGAATGCACCAGGGCGCCGCTCGTGTCGAGCAGCTCGAGCGCGGCATCGACGGCGACATCGTATTGCTGCGATATCTGGTCGGTGAAGGTGCCGCTCAGTCCGCCCTTGATCGGCAGGTCCTTGATCGTCGCGCTGGCGTTGGCGATCGTGAAGCGCGCCGGGCCGCCTTGGCCATTGGCACGCAACCGGTCGCGCGCCCAGTTCTGCACGGCGCGCAACGGCGAAACCGGAAAGGCGTTGTCGGCCTCGGTTGGCTGATAGAAGGTGCGGATCTCGATCTGCGCCGCCTGCAACAGGAAAGCCGGTTCGCCGGTGAAGCGGATGTCGGCGAAGCTCGGCGCCGGCGGCGGCGCGG
This sequence comes from Allostellaceae bacterium, assembly GCA_035294105.1. Lineage (GTDB taxonomy): Bacteria > Pseudomonadota > Alphaproteobacteria > ATCC43930 > CGMCC-115725 > CAIKMD01. The sequence continues at coordinate 1,701 of DATGLO010000436.1, read as the reverse complement.
GCGAGCAGGAGACGAGCGTCAGACCCGAGCCGAGGCTCAAACCGGCAACGAGGAATTGGCGGCGGGTGGTCATCCGAAGCCTCCTAGCTTATCCAGGAACCAAAGCGTCGAGCGCTTCGGCATCGAAATCGTAAATCGCGCTGCAGAATTCGCAGGTCACGGTGATGCGGCCGTCGACCTTCATGTCGGCAATCTCGTCGGGCGTCAGCGCGCGCAGCACCGTCTCGACGCGATGGCGCGAGCAGCGGCATTTCGCTTCGAGCGCATGCGGCCGATGGGCGCGGACTCCGTCTTCGTGGAACAGCCGGAACAGCAGCCGCTCGGGCGCGAGCGCCGGGTCGACCAGCTCTGCCGAGGTCGACGAGCTCATGAAGATCGCGGCGCGGCGCCAGGCATCGTCCTCGGTCTCGCGCTCCAAGGTGAAGGACTCGCGCGGCAGGCGTTGAATCATCAGCACCCCGGCGCGCCAGCGGGGCGTGCCGCTCGCATCCGGCACCTGCGCGACCGCGACCTTCAGCGCGGCTTCCACCTGCTCGCTCTGGCGGAAGTAATGATGCACGCATTCGGCCAAGGTGCCGCCCTGCAACTCGACGATCCCTTGGTAGCGCTCGGTATGCTCGCCCTGGTCGACGGTCAGCGCGAGGTAGCCGGCGCCGAGCAAGCGCGGCACCGGCGCGCCGCTCGCGGCCGCCGCTTCGATGCGCGCGGCATCGAATTGCGCATAGCCGCGGATCGCGCCGGCAGTCGTGACATCGGCCACCATCAGCCTGATTGGCCCGTCGCCCTTCGTCTGCAGGGTGAAGACGCCGTCATATTTGAGCGCGCCGGCGAGCGCCACGGCGAGGGCGATCGCTTCGCCCAAAAGCTGCGCGACCGGCGGCGGGTAGGCATGGCGCGTGAGGATCGAATCGATCGCCGCACCGAGACGCACGAGACGTCCGCGCAGGGCAAAGGGTTCGATCTGAAACGGCTGAACGAGATCGTCCGGGACGCCGAGCATCGTCAGACAACCATCGTCAGGCGTCCATCACCACGCGAGACACCAGGCGAGAATGGCTTTTTGCGCGTGCATGCGGTTTTCGGCCTCGTCCCAGACGACGGATTGCGGCCCATCGATAACGCCGGCCGTCACTTCCTCGCCGCGCTTGGCAGGAAGGCAGTGCATGAAGATCGCATCGCGCTTGGCGCAAGCCATCAGCTTCTCGTCGACGCGGTAGGGTGCGAGGAGGTCGGGGCGGAAGAGCTTCGGATCGGATCCCATCGACACCCAGGTGTCGGTGACGACGCAATCGGCGCCGTGCGCGGCCTCGCGCGGATCGGCGGTCAGCATCACCTTCGCGCGCTCGCTTTTGGCCCAGTCGAGAATACGCGCCGGCGGGCGGTTGCCGTCCGGGCAGGCGAGACGCAGCTCGAAGCCGAAGCGCACGGCCGCATGGATCCAGCTGACGGCAACATTGTTGCCGTCGCCGCTCCAGGCGACGACCTTCCCGGCGACCGGCCCCTTATGCTCCTCGAGCGTCATGATGTCGGCCATGATCTGGCAGGGATGGCTGGCATCCGTCAGGCCGTTGATCACCGGCACGCTGGCATTGGCCGCGAGCTCTTCGAGCTTTGTTGCCGAGGTCGTCCTGATCATGATCGCATCGACATAACGCGAAAGCACCTTCGCGGTATCCGAGACGGTTTCGCCGCGCGAAAGCT
>DATGLO010000435.1:0-4660 GCA_035294105.1 Allostellaceae bacterium | reverse complement strand
GTCAGGTAATCGTCGGCGCCGCGCTCGAGCCCGTCGATGCGGTTCGACGCCTCGGCCATCGCGGTGAGCAAGAGAATCGGCACGGCGCTGGTCTGCCGCAAGCTTTCGGTCAATTGCAGCCCGTTTTCGCCCGGCATCATCACGTCGACAATCAGGAGGTCGAAGGCGAGGCTTTGCAGCTTGACGCGCGCCTCGGCGGCATCGCCGGCCGTGGTGACGCGAAAACCGGATTCGACGAGATAGCGGCGCAACAGATCGCGCAACCGCTCATCGTCGTCGATGACCAAAAGATGGGCTTCGGCCGGACCGCCGTCGCCGTAAACTCCGGCGGTGCGGTCGCCGGAAGTCGCGCCGTTCATGGCGGCATTATACAGGGGAGAAGAACCCCGCGCAGGGTGGGCAGGCGCTCAGCGGCGGCGGAAGCGGCTGCGGTCGAGGTCGCTCGAAATGATGCCGAGCATCACCTTGCGGAAGCCCTCGACGGCATGAGCGCCGGCTTCGCCATAGGCGCGCTCGATGCGCTGGCGCTGATTCTCCGAAAGCTCGCGCTCGAGCTCGATCCCGGCCGGGGTCAGCGATAAAAGCCGCTGGCGGCGGTCGCTCTTGCCGGTGTGCTGGACGATGAAGCCCTGGCGCACGAGCTGGCCCAGGACACGGGCGAGGCTTTGCTTGGTGATCCGCAGGATGTTGAGCAGCTCGCTGACGCTCATCTGCGGATGGCGGCCGACGAAATAGATCACCCGGTGATGCGCCCGCCCGAAGCCATAGCGCGCGAGCATGGCGTCGGGCTCGGCCGTGAAGTCGCGATAGGCGTAGAACAGAAGCTCGATGCCCTGCCGTATCTCGTCCTCACTCGAGCTCGGCGGGCTTTCGACGGATTTTACGTCAGACATGTTGACATATTTTTAGCAGGGTTGTTACATGTTCGGCAAGACGCCCGTGAGCCCCAGATAGCGCGAATCGCTCAAGGCGAATCGCTCCGGGCCGAGGCACGAGGGATGCGAACATGGCGACAGCGACACGACCGTTCGACAACCGCGATGGGACCATCTGGTTCGATGGCAAGCTGGTGCCGTGGCGCGACGCCAATGTTCATATCCTGACCCACGCGCTGCATTATGCGAGCAGCGTCTTCGAGGGCGAGCGCATCTATGGCGGCCAGATCTTCCGCCTGCGCGAGCATAGCCAGCGCCTGATCGATTCGGCGAAGCTCCTCGGCTTCGAGATTCCCTGGAGCTTGGCGCAGATCGAAGCCGCGTCGAACGAGACCGTGCGCGCCTCGGGCATCGACGACGGCTATGTCCGGCCGATCGCCTGGCGCGGCGCCGAGCAGATGGGCGTCTCGGCGCAGCTCGCCACGATCCATCTCGCGATCGCGGTATGGGACGACTGGAAAGCCTATTTCGCACCCGAAGCGCGCTCCAAAGGCATCCGCATGGCGTGGTCGAAATGGGCGCGGCCCGCGCCCAACACCGCGCCGACGGCGGCGAAATGCGCCGGTCTCTACATGATCTGCACTCTCTCGAAGCATGCCGCCGAGGCCGACGGCTTCAACGACGCGCTGATGCTCGACTGGCGCGGCCAAATCGCCGAGGCGACCGGCGCCAACATCTTCCTCGCCATCAACGGCGAGCTGCACACGCCGACGCCCGATTGCTTCCTCGACGGCATCACGCGCCGCGCGGTAATGGGTCTCGCCAAGGCGCGTCAGATCAAGGTGGTCGAGCGCGCGATCATGCCCGACGAGCTGAAGCGGGCGAGCGAGGTCTTCGTCACCGGCACCGCCGCCGAAGTGACGCCGGTCACGCAGATCGGCGAGCATCACTGGCCGGTGGGCCCGTTGAGCAAGCAGCTGATGGCGGATTTCGACAAGCTCGTGCGCGAGCCCGAGACCGTCGGCGCGAAATAGCGCCTAACGCTTTTCCCACTTCGCGGCGGCTTGATCGTCGCTGTCTTTTGCCTCGACCCAGCGCGCGCCGGTGCTCGTCTCTTCGCGTTTCCAGAACGGCGCCTTGGTCTTGAGCCAATCGATGAGGAAGCGGCAGGCATCGAACGCCGCGTCGCGATGCGCCGAGGCGGTGACGACCAGCACGATGCGGTCGCCCGGTTTCAATTCGCCATAGCGATGGACGATCAGCACGGCATCGAGCGGCCAGCGCTTTCGCGCCTCCGCCTCGATCGCTTCGAGCTCTTTCTCCGTCATGCCGGGATAGTGCTCGAGCGTCATGGCGGTGATCTTGTCGCCGCCGGCCATGTCGCGCACAAGGCCGATGAACGAGGTGACGCCGCCGATATCGCTGCGCCCGCGCGTCAGCGCCGCGATCTCGGCGCCGGGATCGAAATCCTCGCGCTGGACGCGGATCATCGAATCAGCCTCCTGTGACCGGCGGGAACAGCGCGACCTCGTCGCCCGGCGTCACGCGGTGATCGTAGGGGACATATTCGCGATTGACCGCGACGCGGACGATCTTGGGATTGTTGAGCGCGTCGGCGTAGTTCGCGCCGCGCGTCTTCAGCCAGTCGACGAGCTGCGCCACGGTCGCGACCGAGCCCGGCGGATCGAGATTTTCTTCCGCCGTGCCGATCTTCTGCCGCAGCGAGGCGAAATAGAGCAGTTTCATAAGGCTAATGTAGGTCGTTCCGCGGACCATTAGAACCGGGCTGGCAAACGCATCCTGCGTCCTTCGACTTCGCTCAGGATGAGGTAAGATGGTGCGCTGCATTAGCGGTGGACGCCGCTCAAAAATCTCCTCACCCTGAGCGGAGCTTTCGCGGAAGCGAAAGCGCAGTCGAAGGGCGCAGGGCGTGCGTTACGGAATCACTTCGCTGAAGGGCAGGAAGTCGACCGGCATGCCGGGCTCGACCCTGGTGATGTCTTCGCCGATCTCGGCGAGGCCGTCGCTCTCGACCATCGAGGTGAGGATGCCTGCGCCGTCGCGCGCGAATTTCTCGGCGACCCAGCTCCCGTCGCCGCCGCGCACCAGCCGCGCGCGGACATATTCGGTGCGGTTGGGGCGCTTCTTGTAATCGAAGCCGGCGCGCACGCGATAAAGCTTCGGGCCGGGATCGACCGCACCGCTCATCAAGAGGATCAGCGGCCGCGCCAGGAGGAAGAACGTCACCATCACCGCGACCGGATTGCCGGGCAGGCCGACGAAAGGCACGCGGCCGATCTGGCCCATCGCCACCGGCCGCCCCGGCTTGATGGCAAGGCGCCAGAAATGCAGCTTGCCGAGCGCCTCGACCGCCGCCTTCACGTGATCTTCTTCGCCGGTCGACATGCCGCCCGAGGTGAGGACGAGATCGTGCGCCTGCGCCGCATCATGGAGCGCGGTGCGCACCGCGTCGGGCCTGTCGGCGAGGATGCCGAGATCGGAGACTTGCGCGCCGAGGCCGGCGAGCAAGGCTTGCAGCGTGTAGCGATTGGCGTCGTAGATCGCGCCGAGCGACAGCGCGTTGCCGGGCTCGCGCAGCTCGTCGCCGGTCGAGAACAAGGCGACGCGCAGCGGGCGATAAACGGCGAGCGAGGTCAGGCCGAGCGAGGCGGCGAGGCCGATTTCCTGGGCCCGCAGCCGGCGTCCCGCCGCGAGCACCGCGGTGCCGGCCTTGATGTCCTCGCCGGCCTCGCGGCAATTGGCGCCGCGCTTGATCCCGGCGGGGATGGTCACCGCCCCGTTCGCGACCTTGCAATCTTCCTGCATCAGCACCGTGTCGGTGCCGGCGGGCAGAAGCGCGCCGGTGAAGACGCGGATCGCGCTTTTTGCAGGCGCCGGCTCCTTGAGCGGATGGCCGGCGGCGGCGCGGCCGCCGATCGGCAGGACGGTTTCGGCGCCGGGCACGAGATCCGCAAAGCGCACGGCATAGCCATCGACGGCGACATTGTCGGCCGGCGGCACGTCGCGGGTCGCGACCAGCGGCTCGGCGAGGATGCGCCCGCTTGCGTCCTTCAAGGCGACGCGCTCGGCGGCGGCGACGGGGACGAGCTTTTCCTTCAGCAGCGCGAGCGCCGCGGCGGCGGTCATCAGCTCGCCGCCAAAGGCAAAGCAATCGTCACTGAGCTGCGCCACGCTGCGATCCTTCGCCGGGCACCGCGATGCGGCAATGGGCGATGATGAAATCGGCGATCGCGCCGGCATCGTCAAGGGCAAAGCGCGGCAGCGTCGCCAATCCGGCAATCGGCAAATCCGACGCGATCGCGACGATGTTGCTGTCCTCGGGCGCGAGCAGCGGCTTGCCGAGCGCGGGGCGATGGACTTCGAGCTTCGGCAGGGCGGCCCGCTTGAAGCCCTCGACGATGACGAGATCGACCGGGCTCATATGTTGCAATAATTCCTCGAGCGGCGGCTCGGCCGCGCCGCGCAGCTCGTGCATCAGCGCCCAGCGCCGCTCGGAAGCGACCATGACCTCGGTCGCGCCGGCCTCGCGGTGGCGATAGCTGTCCTTGCCCGGCTGATCGACATCGAAAGCGTGATGCGCGTGTTTCAAGGTCGAGACCGTCACGCCGCGCCGGAGCAGCGCCGGGAGCAATCGCGTCATCAAGGTGGTTTTGCCGCTGCCGCTCCAACCGGCGAGACCGAAAACGCGCATCGCCGCCTAGGTCGCCTGGCGGGTCTTCGCGGGCTTCATGGCCATGGCCTTCTGGCGCCGCGTTTCCTCGACA
>DATGLO010000434.1:0-3990 GCA_035294105.1 Allostellaceae bacterium | reverse complement strand
GCCAGCGGCCGCCGCCGCGCACGCTGACGGCGCTGCCGCCGGCAGCTTCGGTGAGGTCGGCAAGGCGGTCGGAAAACAAGGTGAGCGGATCGGTACGGTCGGTCATAGGGTCTCCATTTGCTGCATGACCGCGATATGGCGCCGCCGTAGCGCGCCCGCTATCCGCCGAATGGGCAGGCAAGCGGCGCCGCAGGAAGGCCGCTTCGCTTCGGCTAAAGCCACGGATTCGAGCCGCAAAACCGGCGTCGTTAAAGCTTCGTTAGCGGCTTTGGCGGAAGCTTCCGGGATGCTCGGCGGCACGAATGCGGTAGCTGATTCGGCCGGCGCCGCCCCTGCTTGGGCCGGCGTGCCGCGCATCGTTACGTTCACCACGCTTTTCCCGAACGCCGCCGCGCCGTCGCATGGCGTCTTCGTCGAGAATCGGCTGCGCCATCTCATCGCGAGCGGCCGCGCCGCCGCTCGGGTCGTCGCACCCGTGCCTTGGTTCCCGAGCGGCGCCGCGATGTTCGGCGATTACGCGCGCTTTACCAAAGCGCCCAAGCGCGAAGAGCGCCACGGCCTTGCGATCGAGCATCCGCGCTATCCGGTCGTACCGAAAGTCGGCATGACCGCGGCGCCGCTTTTGCTTTTCCTCGCCGCCTTGCCGGTGCTGCGCCGGCTGCACGAGGTTGCGGATTTCGACCTGATCGACGCGCATTATTTCTATCCCGACGGTGTCGCCGCGGCGCTGCTCGGCCGCGCGCTCGGCAAGCCCGTCGTGATCACGGCGCGCGGCACCGACATCAACCTCATTCCGCGCCACCGCTTGCCGCGGCGCATGATCCGCTGGGCCGGCGCGCAAGCTGCCGGCATGATCGCCGTGAGCGAGGCGCTGCGCCGCGCGATGATCGCAATCGGCCTGCCAGCGCATCGCATCCGCACGTTGCGCAACGGCGTCGATCTGACGATGTTCCAGCCGACCGAGCGAGACGCGACCAGGCGCATCCTCGGCCTCAACGGACCGACGTTGCTTTCCGTCGGGCATCTCATCGAGCGCAAAGGTCATGACCGCGTCATCGGCGCCTTGCCGAAGCTGCCGGGCTTCTCGCTGCTGATCGCCGGCGAGGGGCCGGAGCGCAGCCATCTCGAAGCCCAGGCGTCGATGCTCGGCGTGAGCGAGCGCGTGCGTTTCCTCGGCGCGATTCCGCATGCCGAGCTGGCCAGGATTTATTCGGCCGTCGACGCTTTGGTGCTCGCCTCGAGCCGCGAAGGCTGGCCGAATGTGTTGCTCGAAGCGATGGCTTGCGGCACGCCGGTCGTCGCCTCGAATGTCTGGGGCGCGCCCGAGCTGGTTTGCGATCCCGCCGCCGGCGTGCTGATGCCGTCGCTGAGCGCGCAAGGCGTGGTCGATGGCGTCAAGGCGCTCTTCGCCGCGCTTCCGGCACGCGACGCGACACGGCGCTTTGCCGAGCGCTATAGCTGGGACGAGACCACGGCCGGCCAGGTCCGGCTTTTCGAGGAAGTGCTGGCCGCGCGCCGCGCCACCAAGCTCCCGCCGGCCGGCGCGTTGCGCGCGAGGGCGTTCTAGCGATGCACGGCACGACCCGGACGCATCGCGCTGATGTCGCCGCGATGCGGCAGCCGACGATCGCGGCGCCGCTGCTGCTGCCGCCGGTCTCGTTTCGCGGCCATGCGCTGACGCCGATCGCGCTCGGCCGCGACACGCCGCCGCTGCTGCAGGTGATCATCGATGCCGAAGAGGAATTCGACTGGGCGGGTCCGTTCGACCGCCGCAACGTCGCGGTCGAGAATCTCGCCCATCAGGAAAAGGCGCAGCGCATCTTCGAGCGCTATGGCATTCGCCCGACTTACGTCGTCGATTACGCCGTCGCGAGCCAGGAGCAAGGCTTTGCGCCGCTGCGCGCGATTCTCGCCCGCGATGCCGCCGATATCGGCGCGCATCTCCAGCCCTGGATCAATCCGCCTTTCGACGATGCGATCGAGCTGTCGCATGCAACGCGCTACTCCTTCCCGGGCAACCTGCCGCCGGCGCTCGAACATGCGAAGCTGCGCGCGCTGACCGAGAGGATCGAGGCCAATCTCGGCATTCGCCCGAAAGTCTATCGCGCCGGCCGCTATGGCATCGGCGCTTCGAGCTTCGAGATCATCGAAGCGCTCGGCTATGAGGTCGACGCGAGCGTGTTGCCGCGCATCGATCTGAGTGACAAAGGCGGCGCCGATTTCGGCGCTGTCGGCCCCGAGCCGTTCTGGTTCGGCAGCGGCCGCAAGCGGCTCGGCATTCCACTCTCGGCAGGTTTCACCGGCGTTTTCGCTTCGTGCTATCGCTGGCTCGACAAAACGGTGAATTATCCGCTCGTCGAAGCGGCGCGCGTCAAAGCGGCGGCTTCGCGCTTCGGCTTGTTCGACCGTATCTGTCTGTCGCCGGAAGGCTTCACCCTTGCGGAGCAAAAGCGGCTGACCCGGCGGATGCTCGCGCGCGGCCAGCGTCTGTTCAATCTTTCCTATCACAGCCCGTCGCTGCTGCCCGGCTCGACGCCTTATGTGCGCAACGAGAAGGAGCTTGCCGCCTTCCTCGATCGACTCGAGGCCTATCTCGTCTGGTTCGCCGGCGAATTGGGCGGCTGTTTCACCACGCCGCTCGAGATCAAGCGCCTGCTCGAAGAGCGGTGACCGAGCCCGGCGATCCGATTAGGATCGCGGCATGCTCCAGGCACTTCGCATCGAGGATGCCCTCGCCATCGCCGAAGCCTCGCGCCGGCGCAGCCGCGACGAGCGCGCGATGGTGCAGTATCTCGGCATCGGCAAGAAGCGTTCGCGGCCTGCCGAGGCGCTGCCGCCGCCGACCCTGCTCCGCGCCGATGCCGTCGATCTCGCCGCCTTCGAAAGCGACGAGCGGCGGCGGCTCGAGGAGGCGATCGCGGCGCTGTCGCCCGAGGCGCGGCGCGAGCTGCTCGCGGTGGTCTTCCTCGCGCAGCGTCCGTCTTTGACCTTCGAAATGGCGCTGCGCCGGACGCGGCGCATTCCGCCGCCGGCGCAAACGGGCTATCTGATGGGCGTGCGGCTCGAGCGCTTCATTGCGCGCGGTCTCGAAAAGCTCGGCTACCGGCCGCTGTGAGCGACGGCTGACGCGCCAAACCGATCGTTGCGATCGGCGGAAACGAGCGTCTGTATGGCGGCTGAGCAGCGGCTTGCCGGACGTGTTGTCCGTGAGCGACCAGCTGCCGTCGAAGACGACATCGCCGCTGCCGTCCTCGTCGAACTGCAGAATATCGAGAACGATCGGGCGATACTGCGGCGGCGCGGGCTCTTGCGGCAGCACGACCTCGCTCGCCGGCAAGCGCTGCGCCAGATCCTGAGTGAGGACGCGCTGGATCATGTCGTCGAGCGAGCCGACCCAGCGGTTTTGATCGCTGACATCGAGATGCCCGGGCGCCGTCTCCTGCACCAGCTGCTGGCGGTCGAGAGCGGGCGGAATATGCACGGCCGCGACCTGCACCGGCATGCCGGCGATCGCCGGCCGCGCTGTCCGGGCCGGAACCGGATGGAGCGCATAATACTGCGTCGGCGGACTCGAGCCGCAGCCGGCCAGCAACAACCCAAGTACAAGACCGAACCACCGCGTGATCATTGTCGGCCGCGTCCTTTGATGAGCGCTTCGGGATGCTCGTCGAGATAATCCGCGAGCGTGCGCACGGAACGGCCGGCTTGCGTCAGCTCGGCAACCGCTTGCTGCAAATTGCCGTTCGGCGAGGCGGGACTACCGCCGGCCATCGCTTTCATCGCGGCCGCCGTCGCGTCGATCTCGCCCGCCGTCGTCCGCAGCGTGTCGATCGTCTGACGCAGGCTCTTGATGGTCGGCGCCACTTGCGGGCCCGCGGCCTGCAACGTGCGGTCGAGGGTGGCGACGCTCTGATCGAGGTGATCGATCGTGTCCTTGAGCTGCCGCCCCGATACAATCGCGTCGATATGGTCGGTGATCGCTTTGACATT
>DATGLO010000433.1:0-7671 GCA_035294105.1 Allostellaceae bacterium | reverse complement strand
GCTGGCCGCGGTCGCCTACGGCGCCATGCAGATGGCGCTCCCGTTCACGCTCGGCCAGCCGACCCCGATCTCGCTCGATCCGCTCTACCTCCCCTATTACCTGCTGCGCACCATCCTGCGCATGTTCACGGCGCTCGGTTTCGCGCTGCTGTTCACCTTCGGCTTCGCGGCGATTGCCGCGCGCTACCGCGCCGCCGAGAAGTTCATGATCCCGCTGCTGGACGTGCTGCAGTCGGTGCCGATCCTGGGCTTCCAGGCGATCGCGATCGCGCCCTTCATCGCCCTGTTCCCCGGCAACCTGCTGGGCGTGGAATGCGCGGCGATCTTCGCGATCTTCACCTCGCAGGCCTGGAACATGACGTTCAGCCTGTACCAGTCGTTCATCGCCGTGCCGCACGATCTGCGCGAAGCCGCGCGCATGTATCACCTGTCGCCGTGGCAAAGCTTCTGGCAGCTCGAAGTGCCGTTCGCGATGCCGCAGCTCATCTGGAACATGATGATGTCGGTCTCGGGCGGCTGGTTCTTCGTCGTCGCTTCGGAAGCGATCAGCGTCGCCGACCATCAGGTGCTGCTACCCGGCATCGGGTCTTACATCTCGCTCGCGATCAGTCAGCGCGACCTGAGTGCCGTGCTCTACGCCATCGCCGCGATGGCTGTGCTCATCCTCATGTACGATCAGCTGCTGTTCCGGCCACTGCTCGCCTGGGCGCAGCGCTTCAAATTGGAAGATCTCGGCGAAGACGAAGTCGAGCCGCCCTGGTTCATGATCATGATGCAGCGCGCACAGATCGTGCGCCTGCTGACCGGCACAGCCGATCTCGGCGCGATGTTGTTGAGCCGCGTCGGCAAAAGCCTGCCGCGGCCGACATTCGGGCGCCGAACCGGGCCGCGGCGCGAGCTGCCGTTCCTCGATCCGGCTTGGAATGCGTGCCTGCTGCTCGGCGCGCTCTGGGCGCTCTACGAGATCGCGCAATTCGTCCATGAAGAGGTCGGCATCCACGAAGTCTTGCACGTCGTGCTGCTCGGCTTCCTGACCTTGGTTCGCGTGCTGGTGCTGATCGTCCTCGCCTCGATCGTGTGGGTGCCGATCGGCGTGTGGATCGGCCTCAGGCCGCGCCTCGCCCATCGCGTCCAGCCGATCATTCAGTTTCTCGCCGCCTTTCCGGCCAACCTGTTCTTTCCGATCGTCGTTTCGGCGATCGTTCTCTACAAGCTCAACCCCCAGATCTGGCTTTCGCCGCTGATGATCCTCGGCACGCAGTGGTACATCCTTTTCAACGTTATCGGCGGCACGCTGGCGCTGCCGACGGACTACCAATACGTCGCCGGCAATCTCGGCGTCCGCAACTGGCTGTGGTGGCGGCGCCTGATTTTGCCGGCGATCTTTCCTGCCTATGTCACCGGCGCGGTGACCGCCTCGGGCGGATCGTGGAACGCCGCCATCGTCGCCGAGATCGCGCAATGGGGTAGCACGACCCTGCAAGCAACGGGCATCGGCGCCTATATCGCGGAGATGACGCAAAAAGGCGACTTCCCGCGCATCGCTCTCGGCATTACCGTCTTGAGCCTCTATGTACTGCTGATCAATCGGCTGCTGTGGCGGCGGCTTTACCACCTCGCAGAGGAGCGGCTCCGTCTCGACTGAGCGGGGCTGGGCTGGACTGACCCATGAATACGATCGCAACCACGACCGATACCAACCTCATCGCGGCGAGCGGTATTTGCAAAACCTATCAGCAGCCGGATCATCACGGCCGGCTGGTGCTCGATCACATCGATTTCACCCTGAAGGAAGGCGAGATCGTCGCCATTCTCGGCAAATCGGGCTCGGGCAAGTCGACCTTTCTGCGCGTCGTCGCCGGCCTGACCCAGCCGAGCGGCGGCACCGTCACCTATCGCGGCCAGCCGGTCTACGGCCCGGCGCAGGGCATCGCGATGGTGTTCCAAAGCTTCGCGCTCTTCCCCTGGCTGACCGTCCTCGGCAACGTCGAGCTGGGCCTCGAGGCGCAAGGCGTGCCGCGCGACGAGCGCCGCCAGCGCGCGATCGCCGCGATCGACCTGATCGGGCTCGACGGGTTCGAATCCGCCTATCCCAAAGAGCTGTCGGGCGGCATGCGCCAGCGCGTCGGCTTCGCCCGCGCGCTCGTCGTTAATCCCGACGTGCTGCTCCTGGACGAGCCGTTCTCGGCGCTCGATGTGCTGACCGCGGAGACGCTGCGCGGCGACATCATGGACCTGTGGCTCGAGCGCCGCGTGCCGACCAAAGGCATTCTCTTCGTCTCGCATAACATCGAAGAAGCCGTCGACATCGCCGACCGCATCATCATCTTCGGCAGCGATCCCGGCTGCATCCGCGCCGAAATTCCGGTGCCGCTGTCACGGCCGCGCGATTGGGCGGCGCCGGCTTTCCGCCGCATCGTTGACGAGGTTTACACATTGCTGACGACGGTGCCGGGCCGCGAGCCGGGCGGCCGCCGCAGCCGCAGCGACGCGCTTAGCATGCAATACCGTCTTCCCGACGCGTCCATCCAGCAATTGATCGGCCTCCTCGAGCTGCTGGTGGCCGATCCCTTCAACGGCCGCGCCGACCTGCCGCACCTCGCCGAGACCGAGCACATCACGACCGAAGACCTCGTCGTGATGAGCGAAGCGCTGCAGCTTCTCGGCTTCGCCCAGGTCGGCGGCGGCGATATCGAGGTCACCCCGACCGGCAAGGGCTTCGCCGAAGCCGATGTGCAGGAACGCAAGCAGATCTTCGCCGACGCGTTGATGCGCAACATCGCCTTCATTGCCCATATCCGCCGCGTGCTCGACGAGCGCCCCGGCCACGCCGCGCCGGAAGCGCGCTTCCTCGGCGAGCTCGAGGATCATCTGAGCGAGGGAGAAGCGCAGCGCGTGCTCGAGACCGTAATCAATTGGGGCCGCTACGCCGAGCTCTTCGCCTATGATTACGATCGCGGCGTGTTGAGCCTCGAAAACCCGTAAAACCTACCATGCTTAATCCGCACGGGCGCCCGTTCCGGGTGCTGCTCGGCGCGCAATCGATGGTATCGAGCCTCGCCGTCGACATGAGCTTGCCGGCCTTGCCGGCGATCGCCGCCGCCTTCGGCACCGACGCAGCGCGGGCGCAGCTGACCATCGGCTTCTATCTGCTCGGCTATGCCTCGGGCCAGTTGTTCTACGGGCCGCTTTCCGACCGCTTCGGCCGGCGCCCGATCCTGCTGATCGGCATGACGATTTACGCGCTGAGCGGCTTTCTTTGCGCCGTGGCGCCGTCGATCGACGCGATGATCGCCCTGCGTCTGCTGCAGGGCTTCGGCGGCGCGGCGGGCGTGGTCGTGACGCGCGCGGCGGCGCGCGATCATTTCGGCGGCCGCGACTTGGCGCAGATGATGTCGTCGATCACCGCGGTACAGGCCTTCGGTCCGCTGCTCGCACCGGTGATCGGCGGCGTCCTCGCAACACATTTTCGCTGGGAAACGATCTTCTATGTGCAGGGCACCTTCGCCGCGGCGATGCTGCTTTCGACCTGGGCCGGCTTTCCCGAATCCTTGAAGACGCGCGATCTCCACGCGATCCGCCCCGGCCGGCTGCTGACGAATTACTGGACATTCTTTTCGCATCCGCGCTGCATCGGCTTCGCCCTCGTCAGCGCCTGCGTCTTCGGCGGACTCTTCATCGTCCTCTCGGCGTCGCCTTTCGTGCTGATCGACGTGTACGGGGTCTCGAGCCAGGCCTACGGCTTTTTCTTCGGCACCTCGGTGCTGGGCTACATGGTCGGCTCGTTCGCCAATCGGAGGTTGCTGGGCCGGGGCGTCGCGAGCGAGGGGCTGTTGCGCACCGGACTCGTTCTGCTGATCGTCGCGGCGGGCGCGATGCTGATCCTCGCCGCGGAAATGTGGGGCGGCATTGCCGGCGTGATGGTGCCTTATGTGAGCTATTGCTTCGCGATCAGCTTCGTCCAGCCGAACGCGATCGCCGCGGCGATGGAGCCGGTGCCGCATATGGCGGGAACCGGCGCGTCGCTGATGGGCGCGATCCAAATGGCGAGCGCCGCGGCGGGCGGCTTTATCGTCGATCTGTTCTTCGACGGCACCGGCACGCCGATGGGCATCGGCATGGCGAGCGCCGCCATCACCGCGTCGCTTTTCTATTGGGCGATCGCACGGCGCCATAAACGGGGCCCGTAACCAGCGACGGACGATGCGTCAGTGCAGCGTATCCGCTACGCGTTTGAGCTTGTCGGGATTGCGCATGGCATAAACGGCGACGATCCGGCCGTCCGCGATTTCGAGCGCGGTGGTCTGAAGAATGCCGCCCTACTCGATGGTGACGAAGCCCGGCAGGCCGTTGATCAAACCGTAGCGCACCAAGCGTGACGGACTTGCGGCAAAGCCAGAGGCGAAGCGCTTGAACAATCGTATGACGTTATCGATGCCGGCGACGGGTAGCCCGTGGGCCGTCACCTTGCCCCCGCCATCGGCGTATATGGTGACATCGGCCGCGAGCAACGCGCGCAAACGCCCCATCTCGCCATCGCGCGAAGCGGCAAGGTCACGTCGTCCGCCGCTTCCGCGTCCGATTCCACGACCGGCTCGGGCAGCCAGGTACCAATGTAGGTCTCGCGGCTCCGTTGGATGGATTTGAGCCGATCGAGGCAGAGACGCGTTACGACGCGGCGCAGGAAAGCGATCGGTTCGCGCACGGTCTCGCGATCGACATCGAGCCAGCGCAGAAACGCGTCTTGGACCACGTCCTCCGCATCCGCCATCGAGCCCAGCATCCGATAAGCGACACGAACCAGCGTCGGACGCAGCGGATCGAAGACGGCCGCAGCCTGAGCGGAATCCGGGCTCGATGCCGGTGGCATCAGGCCGCCTTTTCGGAAACCGGAGCGGCATCGGCTTGCGGGCGGTCGACCTTGCTGGCGCGCGCAGCGAGATCGATGCTCGAGGCTGCGAGCAGTACTTCGGCCGACCCGTCGAGCGGCGGATAGATGATCTGCGTGTTGATTAACCGCTTCACCGCCTTGCCCTCGCCGGCAGTTTTCTCGACGTGCCGCTCCCAGCCTTGGGTTATAACCGCGCCGGAGCGACCGAGATCGAGGCAGGTAACGTAGCGCAATTGCGTATAGGGCGTGAGCGGCAGGCCGAGCAGGTCGCGCGCCGCATTCTCTCCGGCAACGCGGCCGAGCTGCCCCGCGTGCTGACACGATTGCAGGGTCGCGTGCCCATCGCCGGTGTCGGCGGCTGCGGCATCGCCCGCGACGAAGAGCGCGGGCGCTGCGGGCGCTTTGAGGGTGCTGTCGACGACCACGCGGCCAAGCTGATCGTGGAGACCGGGGACCTGGGCGGCAAAAGGCGCGGCGGCCATGCCGGTCGCCAGCACCACGGCATCGGCCGCCAGGTGGCCGCCATGTGCAAAGTCGACATGATCGGCCGCCAAAGCGAGCACCGTCGCGCCGAGATGCAGCTCGACGCCGGCCGCCCTGACTGCCTTCTCGATTTCGGGCCGGGGCCGGGGCCCGAGTTCCGGCCCAATCATTGCGGCGCGATCGATCAGGACGATGCGCGCGCGCTCGGCCGCGGCATCGGCGCCATGCGCCAGCAACCGGTCGCGCAATTCGAGCACGAGTTCGATGCCGGTGAAGCCGGCGCCGATAACCGCGATAGTCGGCGTCGCGACCTTGCGCGCGATCACGCCGAGGTGGCGGTCGAAAACGATTGCCTCTGCCTGGGTATCGACCGAAAACGCAGCTTCAGCGCCGGTTACCGGCGGCCGGCGCATGCGGCTGCCGGTCGCGACGACCAAACGGTCATAAGCGAGGCGGTTGCCATCGGCGAGCGTCACGATCTTCGCGGCGGGATCGAGCGCGATCGCCTGGTTGCTCACGAAGTCGATGGCGACCTTGCGCAAGAGCGGCAGAATATCGACAGCAAGCGTCTCGGGATTGGCCTCGTAAAGCCGCGGTCGCATTTCCAGCATTGGTCCGGGCGAGACCAGTGTCACGTCGGCCCGGGAACCGGCCACACGCCGGGCGGCGACCGCGGCCCAGAAGCCGGCAAAGCCGCCGCCGATGATCAGGATTTTGCCGGGCTTGGCGGCAGTGCCGGCGGCAAACGGGTTCACGCTGTCGGTCATCGTCGTCTCCGTTCGATGGTTTCCAGAGACATGACGAGTGGCGCCGGCACAGTGTGACATGCCGGCCGAATATTTTGGCCGGGGAGCCCTAGGCCCTCGGCCGCATCGTCGGGAAGGCGATGACGTCGCGGATCGACGGGCTGTTGGTGAGGAGCATCACGAGCCGGTCGATGCCGATGCCGAGCCCGCCCGCGGGCGGCATGCCGTATTCGAGCGCGAGGACGAAATCGGCGTCGAGATGCTGCGCTTCTTCATCGCCGAGCGCGCGCTCTTTCATCTGCTGCTTGAACCGGTCGAGCTGATCCAAGGGATCGTTGATCTCGGAGAAAGCATTGGCGACTTCCCAGCCGTTCACATAAGTCTCGAACCGTTCGGTCAAGCGCGGATCGTGGCGATCGGCCTTGGCAAGCGGCGAGATTTCGCGCGGGAAGCCGATGACATGCGTCGGCTGGATGAGCTTGTCCTCGACCTTGGCCGCGAACGCCGCTTCGAGCGCACGGCCCCAACCGGCGGAAGACGGGCAATCGGCGCCCAAGCGCCGCGCGACATCGCGCGCCGCGGCATCGTCGCCGATGGCGAGGAAATCGACGCCGGTCTCGTCCCTCACCAACTCGGCCATGGTCTTGCGCGGCCAGGGCGGCGCCAGCTCGATTTCCTTGTCGCCGAATTGCGCCTTGGTGCCGCCGAGCACTTCCTTTGCCGCCTCGCTGATCAGCATTTCGGCAAGGTTCATCATCTCGTGATAATCGACGAAGGCCTGATAGAGCTCGAGCGAGGTGAATTCGGGATTGTGCCGCGGCGAGATGCCTTCGTTGCGGAAGTTGCGGTTGATCTCGAAGAGCTTATCCGAGAGCCCGCCGACCAGCAGGCGCTTCAGATGCAGCTCGGGCGCAATGCGCAGGTAGAGATCGAGATCG
The DNA here is from genome assembly GCA_035294105.1 of Allostellaceae bacterium. Classification (GTDB taxonomy): domain Bacteria; phylum Pseudomonadota; class Alphaproteobacteria; order ATCC43930; family CGMCC-115725; genus CAIKMD01. The sequence continues at coordinate 613 of DATGLO010000433.1, read as the reverse complement.
AGCGCGTTGTGATGGGTGTTAAAAGGTTTCGCCGACGCGCCGCCCGGGATCGTATGCAGCATCGGCGTTTCGACCTCGAGAAACCCCCGCTCGATCAAGCGGCGGCGAACCGAGGCAACGATGCGGCTGCGCGCGCGCAGGGTCGCGCGGCTTTCCTCGCTCATGATGAGATCGAGATAGCGCTGGCGATAACGCAGCTCGATATCGGCGAGGCCGTGGAATTTTTCGGGCAAGGGCAAGAGCGCCTTCGCCAGCACCGTGACCTTGGTGCTGTTCACCGTGAGCTCGCCGCGCGGCGTGCGGCGGACGATGCCTTCGACACCGATAAGATCGCCGATATCGAGCAATTTCACCGCCGCGAGCTGCGCGGCGGCAAGGTGATCCTTGTGGCTGAAGATCTGGATCTTGCCGCTGGTATCGTGGAGATCGATGAACATGCCGCTGTTGCGGATGGCGCGGATGCGGCCGGCCACGGCAACGCGATCTTCGGTGACCGCGCCGGCGGCGAGACCGGCATAGCGCTCTTCGAGCTCTTTCGCCGTTGCAGTGACGGTGTAGCCATAGGGATAGGGATCGACGCCCAGCGCGCGCAGCGCCTTGAGCTTCTCGATCC
>DATGLO010000432.1:0-2602 GCA_035294105.1 Allostellaceae bacterium | reverse complement strand
GCCGAGCGTGTCGTAAGGCAGGTTGATGCTGCCGGGGATATGGCCGCCGCGCAGACCGGGCCGCGGCTCGGGCGCGCTGCCGGCAAAGCGTGCGGCGCTGCGGGCATCGAGCACTTGCTCGTGCTGCTCCGAAAGATTGGCGATCACCTGCGCCTTGCTGCGCACCCGGCTCGCATCGAAGCCGGCGCGGAAGGTGACGGGCTTCGGCTGCGGCACATACGTCGTGACCGCCCGGCCTTCGGCGAGCCATTTCGGCAGGCCGCCATCGAGGATCGCCACCTTGTCGTGACCGAATACGCGCAGCATCCACCAGGCGCGCGGCGCCGAGCCGAAGCCGGCGATGTCGTAAAAGACGATATGGCGATCGTTGGCGATGCCGAGCGCGCCGGCCATGCGCGCGAAATCCTCTGGCGAGGGCAGCATATGCGGCAGGGGATTGCTGTGATCCGAGATCGCGTCGATATCGAAAAACACCGCGCCGGGAATATGCCGCTGCGCATAACGCTCTTGCGCCGTGGGCGTTATGCCCGGCAGGGTGAAAGACGCATCGAAGACGCGCACATCCTGCCGGTCGATATTGGCGGCGAGCCACTCGGTCGACACCAGCGATTCCGGATGTGCGTAGGGCAAGGTGCGTTCTCCGTCCGTCATTGCGAGGAGCACCGCGACGAAGCAATCCACAGCATCACACGCGGCTTCTGGATTGCTTCGCTTCGCTCGCAATGACGCATGGTCAGCTCATCAGCCACTGCGGCAGCGGCAGATTCTTCGATTTGAGGAATTCCGGATTGAACAGCTTCGACTGATAGCGCGTGCCGTGATCGGCGAGGATGGTGACGACCGTGTGCCCCGGCCCCAATTCCTTCGCCGCCTTGATCGCGCCGAGGATGTTGATGCCGGTCGAGCCGCCGAGGATCAGCCCTTCCTCGGTAACGAGGTCGAACAGCACCGGCAGCATCTCTTCGTCGGTCACCTGGAACCAGCCGTCGAGCGGCGCGCCTTCGAGATTCTTGGTGATACGGCCCTGGCCGATACCCTCGGTGATCGAATTGCCTTCCGCCTTCAACGTGCCGGTCGCGTAATAGCTATAGATCGCCGAGCCCATCGGATCGGCGAGATAGCATTTCACGTTCTTGTTGCGCTCTTTCAGCGCCATCGCCGTGCCCGCGAGCGTGCCGCCGGTGCCTACCGAGGCGACGAAAGCATCGACCTTGCCGCCCGTCTGCTCCCAGATCTCGGGGCCGGTGGTCTCGATATGGGCGCGGCGGTTGGCGATGTTGTCGAATTGATTGGCCCAGATCGCGCCGTTGGCGGATGAGGCCGCGACCTCTTTCGCCAAGGTCTCGGAATAGCGCACATAGTTCATCGGATTGGCATAGGGCACGGCCGGCACGAGGCGCAGATCGGCGCCGCACAGCCGCAGCATGTCTTTCTTTTCCTGGCTCTGCGTCTCGGGCATCACGATGACGGATTTATAGCCGAGCGCATTGCCGACGAGGGCGAGACCGATGCCGGTATTGCCGGCGGTGCCTTCGACGATCACGCCGCCGGGCTTGAGCAAGCCGCGCTCTTCCGCGTCCTTGATGATGTAGAGCGCGGCGCGGTCCTTCACCGAGCCGCCGGGATTGAGGAACTCAGCCTTGCCGAGAATCTCGCAGCCGGTCTCTTCCGAGGCCCGGCGCAGCTTGATCAGCGGCGTGTTGCCGATCGTTTCGATGAAGCCGTCGCGGATATTCATAAGCCGAGACTACGCATCGCGGGGCCAACGATCAACCATGGGGCATGCGCCCCTTTCAGGGGCCGTTCGCGAATCAAGTTCCCGCTATTTGTCGGGCGCCGGTGGCTGCGCGCGATCGACCGACTTTTGCATGCGTTCGAGGAACTCGCCGAGCCCTTTGACCAGCGTTTCGGCCTGTCCGACGGGCATGACGAGGCGACAGATCACCACGCGATTGGCGGCGCTCGGTGTTCGTTCGTGATCGGCGCGCCAGGCCGAGAAGGTAATGCGCAGATTACCGCCCAAAAGATAAAAGCCCGTCGCCTCGTCGGCGAAGATATCCGGTGCCAGCGGATCGTTGATGACGATCGGCACTTCGGGTGGTTTAGGCTCTGTCATTGCAGCCTCCAGACGAAGCGGAAGGTGAACCACATCGGCTGCGGCGTGCCGCCCACCGTGCCGGGAACGAAACGATAGTTGGTCTTGACGCCGGCGAGCGCGGCTTGGTCGAGCACCGGAAAGCCGCTCGACTGCACAAGCTTCGAATCGCTGACCCGGCCGTCGGCCTCGACGAGCACTTGCAGGATCAGCGAGCCTTGCTTGCCGAGGCGGCGCGCTTCCGGGGGGTAGTCGGGTTGCGAGCTGTGCGCGAGATCGAGATGAGGTTGCACGCGCGCTGGCGGCGCGGTGGGCGCGGGCGTCGGCGGCGCTATGGTCGTCGTCACGGTCGGCGCCGTGCTTTGGGGCGGTGGGGGCGGCCATACGACAGTCACCTCGGGCGGCGGCACGAAGAGCGGCGGCGGCGTTGCGAATTGCGGCAAGGGCGGTGGCGGGCGGCGGCGTCTCGGCGCGCTGATGATCTTGGTCTCGATCGGCGCCGGCGGC
>DATGLO010000431.1:0-3834 GCA_035294105.1 Allostellaceae bacterium | reverse complement strand
TGCAACGCGCGGTGTCCATGCCAAAATCGACGCCAAGGCTTCTCTTTCTGGAGATGCGACATGAAAACGATGTTGTCAGCCGGCGCGCTCGCGGCGCTGCTTGCGGCGGCCGCGGCGCCCGCTTTTGCGCAAGCGACGCTGATCCTGCCGCCTTACGACGGCAGCGGCCCCACGCCGCGGATCGCCACCGAGGGCCAGGCGATCGATGCGCTCCATCAAAAAGGAGTCGTGCGCATCAGCCGCATCGGCCATGTCGGCGATTATTGGGAGAGCGACGGTATGCTCGATGGCCGGCCGGTCGTCGGCTATGTCTTCGATAACGGCGCGGTCGAGACCAAGCAGGCGAGCCCGGGCGAGCTCCAGTCGGCGGCGCTGCCGCCTCTCGGTCCGGCGGAGCAATCGGCGCAATTGCCGAGCGGCGACTAAAGCGTCGCTGTTACGCGACCAGCTTGCGATAAAGGTGCCAGCTCGCATGCCCGAGGATCGGCAGGATAACGATCAGGCCGAGCAGCAAGGGTAGCGAGCCGAGCACCAGCCCCGCGGCGATGATCAGCGCCCAAACCGCCATCGGCGCGGGATTGGCGATGACGGCGCGCACCGATGTCCACATCGCGACGCCGAGCCCGACATCGCGATCGAGCAGGAGCGGGAACGACACCACGCTGATCGCATAGACGAACAGCGCGAAGAAGAACCCGACGCCGATGCCGATCACGATCATGCTGCGGCCTTGCGGCGTGGCGAAGACATCGCGCAAGAAGCTTGCGACCGAGGACGGCTCGCGCGGGCCGAGCGTCAGATCGTAGATCGTCTGCGCCGCGCCGAGCCAGAGCAGGAAGATCGCCAGGAGCCCAATGCCCAGGGTGAGGATCGCGCCGAAAGACGGCGATTGCAGCACGTCGAAAGCGGTCTTCCAGTCGCAGTTCTCGCCTTTGGCGCGCTGGCGGCTCATTTCGTAAAGACCGACCGCGACGAAGGGCGCGATCAGGGCGAAGCCCGATACCAGCGGGAAGAGCATCGGGAACATCCCCGAGCCGAACACCGCATGCCCCAAGACGAGGCCGGCGATCGGATAAAGCAGGCAGAGGAAAATCACGTCGCTGCGCGCCGCGCCGAAATCCCCGACACCTCGCGCCAGCGCATCGCGCAGATCGGCAATGGCAATGCGCCGGATCGCGGGCGCCGCGCGCACATCGCCATGGCCGCGCACGGCCTGGCCCGTCACCTCGACGGCCGTCACGACATGTTGGACTTGAGAGAAACCCCATTCGATGGGGTTGCGTATCGTTGTTGCCATGGTCGAACCTCATCTGTCGCGTAAACGTTCGAGGTCGAAATCGCGATCGCTTTAGAAAAGCGGTATAGGTCAGCCGCCGGGCGCGTGGTCCTCCAGCCGATTGGCGACCGTCACGGAAATCCGCGCGAAGCTCGCGATACCCCTCGGACGCCTGGGGATCGCGCACCGCTTGTGCCTGTTGTCGAAAAACTGCCGCTTGATCGAACCAAGCTCGGCGTCAAGCATATCGTCCTCCGCTCGTTGCTAACGAAGACGGATGAACGATTAAAATTTTACTCCCATTCAGCGCAGCGCAAAACCGGAAAAGCGCGATTTAGGACACGAAGCCTGACCTGTTAATGACGTTGTCACTTGACCGCCGCGGGGCATCGGCGCAAAAATTTTTGTCGATCAACGAGGAGGGTGTCTTACCAACATGACTCCGCCCGTTCATATCGAAAGCCTTAGCTGAAGCCATTCCGTCAACCAACGAGGAGGTGCTTACCGGCATGACTCCACCGTGCAGGTATGCTGCCGCCGAATCGCTTGGCATCGGCGGCGGAGCTTGAAGCCCAAGATGTAGCTCGAGATATATCTCGGGCGCGAACGAAGGTTCGCAAAACACGACCCCCGCTGACGCATGACGCGCGCGGGGGTCTTTGCACCTCGGAATATCAGCCGAGGATCACATGCGTCGGCTCACGGCGTCTTCGCCTGTTGCTTGCTGGCGATCGATTGCGCCATTTGCAGATGCTTTTGCAGCACCGGCAACTGCTGCTCGGCGAGCGTGCTCGCCGGTCCGTTCTTCGCCGCCGCTTCGTCCTTGAACGTCGCGATATCCTGCTGGTGGTCCTTGACCATGTACTGCGCGAATTCGTTGTCGAAAGCGGTGCCTTTGAGCTTCGCCAGCTTGTCGTATTCGTCTTGCGCTTCCGCGGTCGGCTGGTCGGGCGGCGTGACATTGATCTGCTTCGCCGTCGTCTTGGCTTGATCTTCGGCGTTCGTGTGATCGGTGACCAGGGTCTTGCCGAAGTCGCGTACGGCGGCGGTGCTGCCTTGCTGCTCAGCCAGTTGGCCGATCTTCACCTCGGAAATGTCGCCCTTGATGGCGGTGGTGACGAAATCCTTGGGCGCTGTCGCCGACGCCGCATGGGCGAAGCCGGCGGGCAAAACAAGTGCCAGCAGCGCGGCAGTTAGAGCGAGAGATAGTTTCACGATGGCGGTCTCCTTCCCGCGAGAAGCTGAATGACGATCAGCTAACCGGGCGCCACGCGCTTTTGTTCCGGCGGCGGCGGTCCGCTCGTGTCTCGCCGAGTAGGCCTGATATTTCGCCCGGATGCCCGCGGGAATGGCTATTTCGCTCGAATTTCCGCGAGTGTCTCGATCTTCTCGAAATAATTTTCGTAGTGACTGTCGAAGGCGAGCGCGATGCCGCGCTGCTCGCGATCGAGGCGGATCATCGGCTCGTTCTCGGCGCGGTCGCGCACCAGCGCCATCGGCTCTTCGCCGCGCTCGATCTTGTCCATCTGCTCCATCAGCAGCTTGTGATAGAGCGCGACGCCGCGATCGCTGGTGGCGAGGTGCTCGCGCGTGCGATCGGAAACCGGACCCTGGCCGACCCAGGCGGTCATGTCCTGCGACGGCACGTTGTCGGCGACGATCTTGCCGTCGCGGTTGAAGAGATTGGAATGCTTCACCGCGATCGGCCGCGCCGCCGCCCCGGCTGCGCGATGCGTCGTGCGATAGCCGAATTGAATGGTATGCGTGTCGTCGATCGGCACGCGGTACTGCAGCATCGGCGCATAATGGCCGCCGACGGCGAGGATGTTGGGGAAGAGCAGCGGATGGCCGGTGGTCCATTCATCCGAGGTCTCGGGCTCGCCCTCCAAGAGCCGCCGCTTCATGATGCCGTATTTGAAAAGATCGAACGCGATCTTCACATGCCGCGCCGGATTCATGGCGGGCGCGCGGTCCAGCTTCTTGAGCTGATAATTGCCGAACACCGCGTGGAGGAATTCGAAATGCACGGGATCGGCGGCGTTGTCCATGCACTGCAGCCAGTTGCAAGGGAGCTCGTGAATCTCGACCACGCGGTCGAGATCCTCGCGCAACAGCACGTCCCAGCGCGGCAACAGCGGCGCCGGCGCAGGGCCGAGATAAGCGAAGACCAAGCCGCCGAGCGCTTCGACCGGATAAGCTTTGATCTTGATCTTGTCCTTGTAGCGCAGCTCGGGATGCGTCAGATCCTCGAACGGCATCTCGATGCAGTTGCCTTGCGGATCGAACATCCAGCCGTGATAGGCGCAGCGCAGCCCGCATTCTTCGGGGATGCCGTATTCCAAGGACATGCAGCGATGCGGGCAACGGTCGTCGACAAGACCGTAATCGCCGCGCTCGGTACGGAAGAGGGTGAGGTCCTCGCCGAGGATGCGCACGCGCTGCACGGGCTCCTTGGCGAGCTCGACCTCGGTGCCGACCGGCTGCCAATAGCGCCGCAGCAGCTTGCCCATCGGCGTATCGGGACCGACCCGGGTGAGGCGGTCATTCTCGGCTTGCGT
>DATGLO010000430.1:0-4510 GCA_035294105.1 Allostellaceae bacterium | reverse complement strand
GCGTCGCGAAGCCGACCGGGTCGTGGATCGGCATCGCCGCGACGAAGTCTTTCACGAACACGCCGTTGAGGGCGTGCCGCGGCGCATCGCTCCACCAGAACTCGCCGTGATGCGGCGCCGTGACGCCGAGGAGAAGGGTCGCGACGCCGAGCGCCAGCGCCACGATCGGCCATTCCCCAATTGCTGCGCCCAGCCCCGCACCGAGAGAGGCGCTCGCCGGCGTATCGGCACGCAGCGTCATCGCGCCTTACTCCACGACCGGCAGATACCAGGCACAGGCGACGAAGGCGACCAGCGCGGCAAAGACGACCCACGACACCCAGTCGCGTGCCGAATAGACGATCGGATCGTCATGCATGTAATTGCGCGTGGTCGACATCCAAAGCCGGCATTGCCAGAACAGCATCAGCGGCACGACGCCCCACAGCATCTTGGGGTGGAGGTAATACTCCGCGGCCGGATCGCTCTGCACATAAAGCGCCAGCACCAGGGCCGAGGTGAAGCATGAGGCGATGCCCATCTTCTCGAGGAGCGCGATGTCGTGCGTCATGTAACCGCGCCGCGCCGCGCCCGAGCGCCGCTGCGCCGAGACGCGACGCAGCTCCGACACCCGCTTGATCAGCGCGAGGCTCAAGAACATGAAGCTCGAAAAGCCGAGCAGCCACAACGAAACCGGATAGCCGCTCGCTTCGCCGCCGCCAAAGAGCCGCACGGTGTAGAGCGCCGCCAGTACGAAGATGTCGACGAGCGGCATCTCTTTGAGCTTGATGTTGTAGGCGAGCGACAGCACCGCATAGAGCGCGAGGTCGCGCGGCGCGCCGGCCCACGCGCCGAACATGCCGCCGAGCGCAAAGAGCGGCGGCGCCAGCGCGAGACCCCACAAGATCGGCACGGCGCCGCTCGCAAAAGGCCGGCGCGATTTGCGCGGATGCGCGCGATCGGCGGCCAGGTCGCAAATATCGTTGAGGAGATAGATCGCCGAGGCGACGCAACAGAAGGCGGCAAAGCATTCCGCCGCCGCTTCCCAGCTGCCGAGGCTGTGAACAGCCCCTGAGCAGACGAGCGGCACGAAGACCAGCAGATTTTTCACCCACTGATAAGGACGCAGCGCGCGCATGAGGCCCAGGGCCGGTGCGCCCTGGCGCGCGAAGGACGCTTCGAGCGGCGCGTGCCTTTCGGCCGCGCGCCGAATGGCGGGCGAAGCGCCGACAACGACCGCGGCAGCGGCGACGCGCCAGACGGCGAGGTCTGACCGGGCATTGCCGGCATAGACGAAGCCGTGCGCGCCGAAACGCTCGACCAAGGCGGCCGCTTTCGCTTCGCCGCCGAGATTGCGACGACCGTCCGAGGCGATGACCTCGTCGAAGAGACCGAGATGATCGGCGATCTTTCGCGCGATTGCCTGATCGGCCGCCGTTGCCAGGACGAGAAAGCGGCCACGCGTCTTCTGCTCCTGGAGGTAGGCAAGGAATTCGAGATGGTAGGGCAACAGCGCCGGATCGAAATCCCAGCGCCGCGCGAGCTCGGCTTTCAGGCACGCCTTGCCGCGGGCGAGCCAGGCCGGCATGGCCAAAGCGGCGCGCGGCTCCCGCAGGCAGATCGCAACCGCCGCTTCGGGCAGGACATCGATCGCCAGCAAGCTGCCGTCGAGATCGACGCAGAGCGGCAAGCGGCTTCGAGCGGTAACCGGCTCGCCGATTTCCGCACCATCGCGCCGTTCAGCTTGGAACTCCATCTCGCTCCACCACCCATGCCCGATCATTCCCGCCGGCACAACCGGCAGGGGCGGCGCAAGTATTCCCGAGAGTTCGTGGAAGCCGGGTTAATCCATGGAAAAACCCGGCAAAATTGTCGCTGTTTGATCCAGGTCAAAGCAAGTTGGGACAGGGCGCGCCATAGCCACGCCCATGGACGAAGCACATATCAGAAAAATGATCGAAGTGATGATCACCTGTCATGGCGACGAGGCCGAGAGCGCGGCGCGCAAGCGCGCCAATCGCTGCCTGCGGCGCAAAGAGGCGGAATGGGCGGAGCTCTGGCGCGAGGTCGCCGACCGGTTGGCGCAGACCAAGCCCCCAGCCAAGCAGTGAACGAGCGGCGCGCCGAGAGCGCGGTGGCACGGACCAACCCGGCAGCGTAAGATACCCGCCGGCCCGTGTGGTTTGGGCTAATGGCAACGAAAACAATCGGATAGGAGGAAACCGATGAACGGCACGGCGTTCAAGCTCGCTACCTATGGCGGCAATCCGGGTCGCCCTTTCGCCGCTATCGTGCTGGGCGAAACCGCTTACGACATCGCGGCCGTCTATCCCCTCTATCGTCGCTCGCCGCGCGGCAAGGCCGGACCGCTCACCGCCACCGATAGCCTCCAGGGGCTGCTCGAAGGCTGGGATCATAATTTCCCGGTGCTGCAGGAAATGGTCGCTTTCATCGAAGCGGAAGGGATGGACAGCCCGCGCTTTGCCGGCGGGACAGGCAAGATCGCCGCGCTCCGCGCGCTGCCGCCGATTGCGCGGCCGGGCAAGATCTTCAACGCGGCGCAGAATTTCCAAGAGCATGTCGACGAGATGCTGCGCGCCGGCATGACCCCGGCGGGCGGCCCGCAATTCACCGGCGCCAAGTCGACCTCGCATCCTTATCTCTTCTTCAAGGCGCCCAGCGCCCTCTGCGGCGCCTATGACGACATTGCGATCCCGCGCGGCATGCAAAAGATCGACTGGGAGGCCGAGATCGCCTGCGCGATCTGGAAACCCGGCAAGCGCATCAAGGCCGAGCGCGCGCTCGATCACGTCGCCGGCTTTATGACGACCAACGATGTGTCGTGCCGCGATATCCAAATCCGTCCCGACCGGCCGGGTCTGCGCTCCGACTGGTTCGGCGGCAAAAGCCACGATAATTTCGCGCCGACGGGACCGTTCCTCACGCCCGCGGCCTTCGTCAAAGATCATATGAAGCTCTTCATCCGCCTCACCGTGAACGGCACGGTGAAGCAGAACGGCAATACCTCGCAATTCATCTACACGCCCGAAGAGCAGATCGAATACGCCTCGAACATCATCAGCCTCGAGCCCGGCGATATGTTCGTCTGCGGCACCTGCGGCGGCGTCGGCCAAGGCACCAACACTTTCCTCAAGGTCGGCGATGTGATGGAGACCGAGGTCGAAGGTCTCGGCAAGATGCGCAACACCTTCGTCGAAGATCGCGGCTGATGCGATCGGTAACGCAACGAAAAGCAAGCAGGGAGGAACGAAATGCTCATCACACGGCGCTCTTTGATCGGGGCCGCGGCGGCGGTATCGGCCGCTTGGCCCTTACGCCATGCGCGCGCCGCCGATCCGATCAAGGTCGGCTTCAGCATCGCCGAGACCGGCGGCACGGCGGCTATCGGTAAGCAGATCCTGCTCGCGCTGCAAATCTGGCGCGACGACGTCAACGCCAAGGGCGGTCTGCTCGGCCGGCCGGTCGAGCTCGTCTATTACGACGATCAGGGAAACCCCGCGAATGCGGCGCAGATCTATGCGAAGCTCCTCGATATCGACAAGGTCGACCTGCTGATCGGACCTTACTCGACCAATATGGTCGCGCCGGTGATCCCGATCCTGATGCAGCGCAACCTCACCACGATCGGCATCCTCGCCAACGCCGCCAACAGCAAGTTCCACTACAACCGTTATTTCTCTATGATTCCGTCGGGACCCGATCCCGAGAAATCCTTTTCGACCGGCTTCTTCGAGATTGCCCAGGCGCAAAAGCCGCAGCCGAAGACGCTTGCGATCCTCGGCGTCGATGCCGAATTCGGCCGCAACGCCACCGACGGCGCGCATGACAATTTGAAAGAATTTCCGTTCCTGAAGCTCGTCTACGACCAGAACTACCCGCCGACCACGACCGACTTCACCTCGATCGTTCGCGCCGTGCAAGCGCGGAACCCCGATATCGTTTATGTCGCCGCCTATCCGCCCGACACGGTCGGCATCGTGCGCGCGATGAACGAGGTCGGCTTCACCCCCAAGCTGATCGGCGGCGCGCTGATCGGGTTGATGATCACCGGGACCAAGGTTCAGCTCGGCCCGCTACTCAACGGCTGGGTGATCACGCAGAGCTTCCTCCCGGCGAAGACTTTTCTCTTCCCCGGCACACAGGCCTTCCTCGATAAATATGCGAAGGTCGCGCCGAGCCAAGGCCTCGATCCGCTCGGCTGGGCCTTCCCGCCCTGGGGCTATGCCGCCGGCCAGGTGCTGGAGGAAGCGGTCGACGCGACCAAGAGCCTCGACCAGGCGAAGCTCGCCGATTACATGCGCAGCAACGAATTCACCACCGTCGTCGGCAAGATCCGTTTCGGCAAGGATGGCGAATGGGCGACGGGCCGCGCAGTCTGGACGCAATTCCAGCACATCACGGAAAGCAGCATCGACGATTTCAAGGACGTCTCGCATCAGCCGATCCTGCTGCCGGCCGATATGCAAACCGGCAAGCTGATCTATCCCTATGCCGAGGCCAAGAAGCCCTG
>DATGLO010000429.1:0-3927 GCA_035294105.1 Allostellaceae bacterium | reverse complement strand
CGGCTCGATCGCGGCGGGCTCGCTTGCCGAGCGCTGGGGTCGCGTGCCGGTGCTGCTCGTGACCCTGGTGATCTTCAGCGTGATGAGCCTTCTTTGCGCGATGGCCTGGAGCTTCCAGTCGATGTTCTGGTTTCGGCTGATCCAAGGCATCGGCCTTGGCGGCGAAGTGCCGATCATGATCACCTATATCAATGAATTCTCGAAGGCGCGCGGACGCGGCGTTTTCGCGCTCGGCGTCCAGGTGCTGTTCGCTTTTGGCCTCACGGCCAGCGCTTTCCTCGGCACCTGGATCGTGCCCCATTTCGGCTGGCAATGGATGTTCATTGTCGGCGCGCTGCCGGCGCTGCTCGCGTTTCCGTTACGCTGGATGGTGCCGGAATCGGCGCGCTGGCTCGCGAGCAAAGGGCGGTTTGTCGAGGCCGACGCCGTATTGACGAAGATCGAAGGCATCGCGACGCGCCGCGGCAAGACCTTGCCGCCGCTGCCCGCGCATCTGCCCCCGGCACGGCCGGCACCCTGCCGTTTCAGCGATCTCTTTCGCGGCATTTACTTGAAGCGCACGATCAGCACCTGGTGTCTGTGGATCTGCTGCTTCGGGTTGAGCTACAGCATCGGCACCTGGTTGCCCTCGATCTATCGCGGCGTCTTCCATCTGCCGCTGCAGCAATCGCTGAGCTACGGCTTCATTCAGACCGCCGCGACCCTCGTCGGCACGATCATCACCGTGTTCACGATCGATCTGGCGGGACGGCGGCCGATGTTCATTATCGGCCTCGCCGGCACGGCGCTGCCGCTCTTGTCTTTCATCGCGATCGGCGCCGACAGCCCGGAAAGCATCCTCGTCCGGATCTGCATCAGCTATTTCTTCCTGTCGGTGCTGGTGTTATCGCTCGGGCTTTATACCGCCGAGATCTATGCCAACAACATGCGTGCCCTCGGCAGCGGCGTCGCCGCCGCCTGGCAGCGCGGCGCCGCGACCGTGGGGCCGCTGATCGTCGGTACCTTGCTGCCGAATTTCGGCCTCAACACCGTGTTCATCTTTTACGGCTGCCTCATCAGCTTCGCTTTCATCGTCTCGTTGTTTTTCGTGATCGAGACGCGCGGCCGCGTGCTCGAGCAGCTCTCGCCGCAGCTCGAAGGCTGAACCGCGGCGCTCAGCGCAGTTCGAGCGCAGCGCCCGCGTTGCGCGGCAGCCGCGCGAAGACGCCGGCGGCGAGAAGGCTCAGGAAAGCGATCGTGAAATAGGCCGGCGAAATATCGTTCGGCGCGATCGTCGCATGGCCGTGCCATTCCCGCGCGATCTGCATGATGAGCGCGACGAGGCCGACGCCGAAGCTCAGCCAGACCTGCTGCGCCATCGAGGAAAAGCCGGTGGCGCGCGCCGTCAGCGCCGGCGGCAGATCGGCATAGCCCAAAGCCTGGATCGCGGTGAACTCGACCGAGCGCGACAGGCCCGAGATCAACAGTGTCAGCAAGATCACGATATAAGGCGTGTCGACGCGAAAGAGTCCGCAAACGAAGACATAGGCGGCGGTCAGCGCCGTGTTGTAGATCAGCAAGCGGCGCACGCCGAAGAGGCGCACCACAGGGCGCACGAGGGATTTGATCAGCACCGAGCCGGCGGCGGTCGCCAGGGTGGTGAGGCCGGATTGGAAGGGCGTGAAGCCGAAGCCGAGCTGCAACAGCAGCGCGAGTAGAAAGACCTGCGAGGTCGCGCCGATATAGACGAGGGCGCCGCCCCAGATCGAGGCGCTGAAGGTCCGGATCTTCAAGAGGCTCAGATCGATGATCGGTCCGCTCTTGCGCCGCGCATGAAATATGTAGCCGATGCCGCAGCTCATGCCGGCGGCGATCAGCACGGCGACCCCAGACGCGGGAAAGAGTCCGCGGCCCATCGCCTCGAAACCCAAAATCATCGCGGCGACGGCGAAGCCGACGAGGACGAACCCTTTCACGTCGAAGGCCGGCACGTCGGTCTCGCGCATATCGGGGATGATAAAAAAGACGAGCGCGACGCCGAGCGCGCCGATCGGCAGGTTGATGAAAAAGATCCATTGCCACGAAAAATAGGTGACGATGAAGCCGCCGACCGAGGGGCCGAGGATCGGTCCGAGGAGCGCCGGTATGGTGACGTAGTTCATCGCCTGGATGAGCTCGGATTTGGGCACGCTCTTCGTGACGATGATGCGTCCGACCGGCGTCATCATCGCGCCGCCGATGCCTTGCAAGGTGCGCGCCACGACGAGCTCGGCAAGATTGTGCGACAGGCCGCAAAGCAGCGAGCTCAAGGAAAAAGTCACGATCGCCGTCATGAAGATGCGCTTGCTGCCGACCTTGTCCGAAAGCCAGCTGCTCACCGGCACGAAAACGGCGAGCGCGAGCAGATAGCAGGTGATGGCGAGGTTGAGGCGCAGCGGATCCTCGCCGAGCGAGCGCGCCATCGCTGGCAGCGCCGTGGTGATCACCGAGCCGTCGAACTGATGCATGAACTGCGCGCAGCCGACGATCAGCGGCACGATGAAAGGGCGGCGCGAGATCGTCCCTTGTGCAATCAACGGTCGTCATTCCCGCGACAGCGGGAATCCAGACTAACAGCGAGTACGTGGCCCTGGACCCCCGCCTTCGCGGGTGCGACGCCGTTTCTTATGGTGGGAAACAAGGTTCGATCGGCCTACTTAGCGCGCGCCGCGATACCAGCCGAGGATTTCCTCGCCGGTCCAGAAGGCGACACCCTTATGGCCGAGCGCGTAGTCGAGGAAGGCCTCGAGATATTTGATGCGATGCGGCGCCCCCGAGATATAGGGGTGGATCGCGAAGCACAGGAACTTCGCCCGGCTCGCGCCTTCCAGATAGAGGCGATCGAACTGGTCGCGGGCGCGGTCGAGGAATTCGCGCGCGCTGTGATGCTGCACCATCATCATCGGAATGTCGTTAAGCTCGACGGTATAGGGCAGGGTGACGAGCGGCCCATGCTTCGTCGCCAGCTCGCTCGGCTCGTCGTCATGGACGTAATCGCCGACGTATTCGACGCCCGCTTCGGCGAGGAGGTCGGGCGTCTCCTCGGTTTCGGTGAGGCCGGGGCCGAGCCAGCCGACCGGCCGCTTGCCGGCAAAATCGCCCAAAAGCTCGAGCGAGCGGTGGATCATCGCGCGCTGATCGGCGATTTGATGGATCGGCATTTGCACCAGCGCGTGGCCCATGAATTCCCAGCGCCGCTCGCGCGCCGCCGCCGCGACGCGGGGATAGACTTCGACGACGCCGGCATTGATCGACAAGGTCGGGCGGATGTCGTGTCGATCGAAAGCGTCGAAGAAGCGCCACACGCCGACCCGCATGCCGTATTCATGCCAGCTCCAATTCGGAATGTCGGGCTGCACCGCGACGCCGGTCGGCGCGGGCAGCACCTGGCGCGCCATCGCCCGCTCGATCTCCCACACTTCGAGATTGACCACGGGCCAGAGGATCAGCCGCAGCCCCTCGGGGAGGCGCAGCGGCGGGCGGTCGACGATGGCGGAATAGACGGCGCGCTCACGCGGCTTCATGGCGCAACCTCCCAACAGTTGGGGCGGAGATTATCGCGCCGCGCGGCTGCGCTGAAGCGCCGCCTTTCGTTCAGTAGAGCTCGTCGACGACGCGCTTCGCATATTCCGCGTCGAAGGTTGCCGCATCGGTTTTCGGGTCGCGCTTCGCCGCAAAGCTGCCCAGCGTCGGCACGCCCTTCGGCCGCTCGCCGGCGCCGGCTTTCCAGAGATTGGAGCGGATGAGCGCCTTGGGGCAGTGCTGGAACGCCTGCTCGACGGAAACCACGGTCACGATGCGCGGCTCCTTGCCGCCGACGGCGAAGCGTTGCTTCAGCGCCGGATCGTTGCTGATCCGCGCGCGGCCGCTGACGCGATAGGTCTCGTTGGCGCCTGGCACGAGGAAGAT
>DATGLO010000428.1:0-3960 GCA_035294105.1 Allostellaceae bacterium | reverse complement strand
CGAGCATTCGCGTATCGCGAATTTTTTCCTCGGCTCGCCGGTCGTGATCGGCGAGAAGCTCGTCGATTGGATCGGCAGCGGCGTGATCTTCCGCCATCTGGCGATCACGCTGCTGGAGACACTGCTTTCTTTTGTCATCGGCTGCGGCCTTGCCTTGATCCTCGGCCTGTTTCTCGCGCTCAACGAGACGTTCGCCGCGATTTGCGATCCCTTCATCAAGGGACTCAATTCGATGCCGCGGCTCATTATGGCGCCGATCTTCGCGGTATGGTTCGGGCTCGGCATCTGGTCGAAGGTCGCGCTCGGGGTGACGCTCGTCTTCTTCGTCGTGTTCTTCAACGTGTTCCAGGGCATTCGCGAGGTCAGCCCCGTGCTCGTCGCCAATGCCAGGATGCTGGGCGCCAGCCGCGCCCAGCTCATCCGCCGCGTTTACATTCCGTCGGCGCTGAGCTGGGTTTTCTCCAGCCTCCACCTTTCGGTCGGCCTCGCCTTCGTCGGCGCGGTGATCGGCGAATATCTCGGGTCTTCGGCGGGTGTCGGCTATCTCATTCTCGAGGCCGAGGGCACCTTCGACATCGAGACCGTGCTTGCCGGCGTGATCCTGCTCACCGCCTTCGCGCTGACGCTCGACTACATTATCTCGCTGATCGAAGCCTCGCTGCTGAAATGGCAGGGCAAATGACCGCGCATCTCGACATCGCCTTTCACGCACCGGCCTCGTCGACGACTTTTACGGCGGGGCTCAAGCCCTTCGCCGACGCAGTCATGCGCGACGCGGCCGGCTCGGTCGAAATCGCGCTCCATCCAGGCGGCACGCGCGGCGGCTTGCTGACGACGCAGCTCCAGCTCGTCGAAAGCGGCGGCGCCGATGCGGCTTTCGTCATTCCCGGCTTCACGCCCGAGCGCTTTCCCGACAATTTCGTATTCGGGCTGCCCGGGCTTTTCCGCGACATCACCGAAGCGACGCTGACCTACAGCCGCATCGTCGATGCCGGGCTGTTGCGCGGCTACGGCGATTTCCATGTCATCGGCGCATTCTGCACCGAGCCGTTCACGCTTCACGCCGCGAAGAAGCTCACCTGCCTCGCCGATCTCCACGGGATGAAGCTGCGCGCCGCCAACAATGCCGACGAGATCATGCTCAAGCAGCTCGGCGCGGCCGCGCGCGTCGTGCCGGGCGACAAGATCGTTTCGGCGATCGAAAGCGGCGAGATCGACGGCACGACGCTCCATATCGGCCCGCTCCACGATCTCGGCGTCGACAAGGTCACGCGTTACGACTACCTGCTGCGGTTCGGCTGCGCGCCGCTGATCATCTTGATGAACAAGCGCAGCCTCGAACGCCTACCGATGTCCGTGCGCGGCGCGATCTATCGCCATAGCGGCGAGGCCTATGTGCAAGCTTATACGCGCCGCGTCGCCGCGCATCACGAAGAACTGATGGCGAAGCTCGAAGCGGATACGCGCCGCATCCGCACCGAGCCGCCCGCGGCGGAGATCGAAGCCGCCAACAGCGCCTTCAAGCCGATCATCGATGCGTGGCTCGCGAGCGAACCGCGCAACGAACGCATCCTCGACGCGGTGAAAACCGAGATCGCGAAGCTGCGCAGCGGCAATTAGCCGCGAACGCGACCCGGCTTGCCGAGCGCGCTCGGCTGCGGCTTGGGCCGGCGCTGCCCCAAGCGCTTGGCAAAAGCGCGGCCGATACCGGCAAGACCGTCGGGCATCAGATACATCGCCGCGATCAGCACCGTGCCGTAGACCGCCCAAGGTGCGGCATCGGAGATCGCGCTGGCGACGTTCGGGACGAATTCGATGAAAATCGCGCCGAGGAATGCGCCCGGGATCGACGCGACGCCACCCACGACGATGCCGACGAGAAAACTCAGGCTTAAGAAGATCGGGAAACTGTCGGGGGCGACGAATTGCGTAACGATCGCCGAAAGCGCGCCGGCGATGCCGGCATACATGGCGGAAACGCCGAAAGTCGCCGTTTTGTAGAAAGCGTTATCGATGCCCATCGCCGCCGAGGCCGTCGGATGATCGCGGATCGCGACGATGGCGCGGCCGGTGCGTGCGCGCAAAAGGTTCCAGCCGATCACGTAAAGCGGCACGGCGACGGCAAGGCAAAAGAAATAAAGCCATTGGTCGGGATCGAGGGGCAGCAGGCCGGGCGCATTGGGCTTGTCGAACATGATACCTTGCACGCCGCCGGTCCAATGCGCTACGCGCTGGTAGTTGAGAAGCTGCGGCGTCGCCACCGCGAGCGCGAAGGTCGGCAAGGCGAGATAGAGCCCTTCGAGGCGCAGCGCCGGCAAGCCGAAGAGAAATCCCGCGACGAGGCAGACGAGGCCGGCCAGCGGCACCGTGAGCCAATAGGGCATCTCGGCGAGATGAACGAGCATCGCGGTGGTGTAGGCGCCGATCGCGAAAAACGCGCCATGACCGAGCGAGATCTGGCCGTTATAGCCGATGAGCAAATTGAGCCCCAAGAGCGCGATCGCATAGACGACGATCATCGTCAGCTGGAAGACGTGATAGTTGCTGAGCGTGAAGGGCAGCACGAGAAGGGCGATTGCAACCGCCGCCAGCGAGTAGACGTTGAGCTGAGCCTTGCTCATACCCGCGTCACGACGCGCCGCCCGAACATGCCCGACGGCCGCAATAGCAGCACGCCGACGATGATCACGAGCGCGACGCTGAGCTTGATCTCGGTGCCGACGACATAAGCGCCGGCCAGGTTTTCGAGCACGCCGACGGTGAAGCCGCCGATCACGGCGCCGAGCGGGCTGGTGAGACCGCCCAGTAGCGCCGCGGCGAAGGCATAAAGCAGAATACCGCTCATCATATCCGGATCGAGATAGACGATCGGCGCCGCCATGATGCCGGCAACCGCGCCGATGGTACCGGCAAGGCCCCAGCCGAGCGCCAGAATCCAGCCGGTGCGGATGCCGACGAGCTGGCTCGATACCGGGTTCTGCGCGACGGCGCGCATCGCGAGGCCGAGCGGCGTGAAGCGGAAGAAAGCGAAAACCAGCCCCAGCATGATGAGCGTCACGGAAATCATGCCGACCTCATGCGCCGACAGGAAGCGGCTCGCGTACCAGGAATCCTCGGGGAACGGGCTGGGGAAGCTCTTGATGTCGTAGCCATAGATGAGCCCGGCGAGGCTGTTGAGGATGAACAGCAAGCCGACGAAGACGACGACCACCGTCAAGACCGGCGCGTTCTCGATCGGCCGGATGATGATCCGCTCGATGATGACCCCGGCGGCGAAGGCAAAGCCGAGTGTCAGCACGAAAGCGCTCCAATAACCGAAGCCCGCCTGCATCAGGGTCCAGGCGATGAAGGTCGAGAACATCGCGAGCTCGCCTTGCGCGAAATTCACGTGATGCGTCGCCTGGTAGATCATGACGAGCGCCAACGCGATGCTGGCGTAAAGCCCGCCCGTCGCGAGACCGGACAGCACTTGATTGAGGAAATTCTCCAAGATCGGCCTGTTGCGTTACGCTTTAATCAGCCTCGATCGGCTTGCCCACGAGCTGCCAGCGTGTGCCGTCATAGCGCTTCAATTGCAGCGTGTGGATCGGGAAGTGGTTCTCGGCGCTGGTGCTGAGCTTCACGCCCGGCAGCAACAGCGGCAGCACCCAGCCGTCCATGCTGGCGGCGATCTTCATGATATTGGCACGGGTGAGATCGTTGCCGGCGCGCTTCAGCACCTCGACCATCGCCTGCGCCGACACATAGCCCAAGGGCGAGGATCGGTCGGATTCGCGGTCTTGCTCCGGAACATATTTATCGATCCAGGCGAGATATTCCTTGACCGCGGGATCGTTCGCCCAGACGGGATTGGTCGGGTCCTTGGTGCTGTCGGTCGACATCAGGCCTTTGAGCTTCTCGTCGCCGACGGGACCGATCACGCTTTTGGCGGTTGCGACGTAGGGGATAAACAGCAGCAGA
>DATGLO010000427.1:0-2629 GCA_035294105.1 Allostellaceae bacterium | reverse complement strand
GTCGACGGCTTCCGCTTCGATCTCGCCTCGACGCTCGCGCGCGGACCGCAGGGTTTCGAGAACAACGCACCTTTTTTCGACGTCATCGCCCAAGACCCCGTCCTTGCGCAGGTAAAGCTGATCGCGGAGCCCTGGGATCTCGGCGAGGGCGGCTACCGCGTCGGCGGCTTTCCGCCGGGCTGGTCGGAGTGGAACGACCGCTATCGCGATACCATGCGGCGCTATTGGCGCGGCGACGGCGGCATCATCGGCGAGGTCGCCCGGCGGCTCGCCGCCTCGGCCGACATCTACAACCACGACCAACGGCGCCCCAGCGCGAGCATCAACTTCATAACGGCGCATGACGGCTTCACGCTGCAAGATCTCGTCAGCTACAACGAGAAGCACAACGAAGCGAACGGCGAGAACAACAAAGACGGCAATAACGATAACAATTCCTGGAATTGCGGCGCCGAAGGACCGACCGGCGATGAGAGCGTGATCCGCCTGCGCCAGCAGCAGCGGCGCAATCTCCTCGCGACGTTATTGCTCTCGCAGGGCGTGCCGATGCTGCTCGCCGGCGATGAGGTCGGCAACAGTCAGGGCGGCAATAACAACGTCTACTGCCAGGACAACGAGACCGGCTGGATCGACTGGTCGGGACGCAATGTCCCCGGCCAGGACCTCACGGAGTTCGTCGCGCGGCTGATCGCCCTGCGCCGCGGCTGCGGCCTCGCCCACGAGCATTTCCTCCAGGGCAAGATCCGCAATCCGACCGGCCGCAAGGACATCGCCTGGTATCGCGCCGACGGCCAGGAGATGACCGAGCCCGATTGGCATTTCCCCGACGCGCGCTTGCTCGCTTTCGCCATCGATGGAACGCCGGCGCCGGCGCTCATCCTCCTCAACGCGCATTTCGAGACGCTGATGACGACGGTGCCGTCGGCCGAGGGCATCACGCGCTGGCGGATCGAGATCGATACGACGGAGCCGACCGGCACGCGCAAGGGAACGCTGACGCCCGGCGCCCGTTTCGAGCTACCGGCGCGCGCGTTGCTGATGATGCTCGGCGAGACCGGGCCCGACACGGCGTCCGAGCGATGAAGCGCGCACACCGCATGTCGTTCGGCGCAACGCTGCTGGATGGCGGCGCATTCTTCCGGTTTTTCGCGCCGAAAGCGCGCAGCGTGACGCTGCGTCTTGCCGGCGAAGACCGGCCGATGCGCACCGGCGGCGGCGGCTGGTTCGAGCTGCCGGTCGCCGAAGCAAGCGCCGGCGCGCGCTACCAATTCGTCATCGACGGGCAGCAAGCGGTGCCCGATCCGGCATCACGCTTCCAGCCCGAGGACGTCAACGGCCCGAGCGAGCTGATCGCGCCCGAGGCGTTCGATTGGGACGACGATGACTGGCGCGGCCGACCGTGGCACGAAGCGGTGATCTACGAGCTCCATCTCGGCGCGTTGACGCGTGCGGGCAGCTATCGCGCCGCGGCGGCCGAGCTGCCGCGGCTGAAGGAGCTCGGCATTACCGCCATCGAGCTGATGCCGCTCGCCGATTTCGCCGGTTCGCGCAACTGGGGCTACGACGGCGTGCTGCCTTTCGCGCCCGATTCGAGTTATGGCCGGCCGGAAAAGCTGAAGGGGCTGATCTGCGCCGCGCATCGTCTCGGCCTCATGGTCTTCATCGACGTCGTCTACAACCATTTCGGCCCCGAGGGGAATTACCTCCCGCTCTACGCGCCGTCCTTCTTTGCCGGCGGCGAGACCGGCTGGGGCCAGGCCCTCGATTTCAGCGGCATCGCGCGGCAGTTCTTTATCGAGAACGCGCTCTATTGGCTCAGCGAATATCACGTCGACGGGCTGCGCTTCGACGCGGTGCACGCGATCACCGATGAGAGCGATCCCCATTTCCTTGTCGAGCTGGCACAAGCCGCGCGCGCCGCCTGCGGCGACCGCCGCATCCATCTCGTGCTTGAGAACGACAAGAATGAAGCACGCTATCTCAAGCGCGGCGCGGGTGGCGCGCCGCTGCTTTACGATGCGCAGTGGAACGACGACTTCCATCATGCGATGCACGTGGTCCTCACGGGCGAAAGCGACGGCTATTATTCGGATTACGTCGCCGCACCGGTCGAGAGCCTGGCGCGCACGCTCGCCGAGGGCTTCGCCTATCAAGGCGAGCATTCGCCCTTCCGCGACGCGCCGCGCGGCGAAAAGAGCGGCTATCTCCCGCCGCTGGCCTTCGTCAACTTCTTGCAAAACCACGATCAGGTCGGCAATCGCGCTTTTGGCGAGCGCCTGATCTCGCTTGTCCCGCGCGACGCGCTGAAAGCCGCAGTCGCGATCCAGCTTCTTGCCCCCTCGCCGCCGCTGGTATTCATGGGCGAAGAACTCGGCGCGACCATGCCTTTCTTGTTCTTCTGCGACTTCACCGGCGATCTCGCCGATGCGGTACGCGACGGAAGACGGCGCGAATTCGCGCGCTTCCCCGCCTTCGCTTCGCCCGATGCGCGCGCGCGAATTCCCGACCCCCTGGCGCTCGCCACCTTCGCGCAAAGCAACATCGCGCCGGCGACCGAGCATCCCGACGCCGAAATCGCGGCGCTCTATCGCCGGCTTCTCGACCTGCGCGGCCGCGAGATCGTTCCGCG
>DATGLO010000426.1:0-2940 GCA_035294105.1 Allostellaceae bacterium | reverse complement strand
TTCTTTTCGATCATCAGGTTGACGACGTAATCGCGATTGGGACCGCCGTGATAGGCCTGACAGTAATCGCGCGCGCCTTTCGCCAGCGCGACGAAGACGTCGTGCGCGGTCTTGGGATCGCTCTTCGCCCAATCGGTATTCAGCATGTAGACGACATTCGCCATGGGATAGGGCTTTACCGCCTTGTCGATGTCGACGAGCGCGAAGCCGAGCTTCTTGTCGATGATCGCGTCGCTGAAAGGCGGGATCGACATGCCGGCATCGACGGCGCCGTTCTGGAACGCGACCAGCAGATCGGGATAGGCGATCATGCGGATATCGAGGTCTTTCATGGTGAGGCCGGCGGGCGCGATCGCCTTGCCGGCCTCGTATTGCTGGATGCCGTCCGGCGAGACCTCGGCGAAGCTGTGGCCTTTCAGGTCGGCGATCGTCTTGATCTTGTCGGCGAGCGCCGTGCGGACGAGCAGCGTGTGGTTGAGCGGGCTGGTGCCGCGCTCCATCGCGATCGTCACCGGCATCCCCTGCCCGAGCGCGTTCCAATAGCTCGCCGCCATGCCGCCTTCGACGATCTGGATGCGGTTCGCCGCGAGCATCGGCATCACCGCGCCCGCGCTTTGCGCCGGCTCCAGGTCGACATCGATGCCGCGCTCGCGGAAATAGCCCTTATCGATGGCGATATAGGTGCCGACCGCCGTCGGGCTCGGCACCGAGCCGATGACCACGGAGGTGTTCGCGCGCGCGGCCGCCGCGGCGAGAACCGCCAGGACCGCTATGGCGGCGGCGGCGCCTCTCATCGGCAACTCGGCAGCGGATCGGTTTTGTTGATCACCTCGAAGGGCGGCAGGATCTTCGCGACGTAATCCGCGTATTCGTTATCGATCAGCCGCTCGGCCGGGAATTTCTGGGTGATCATTCCTTCCTTGAAGAACCAGTCCTGGATATCGAGGACGGTGCCGACATCCGCACGGCCGTTCGGATCGCGGCCCTGCCAGGGAATGCGATCGAGCAGCGCCTTGTCGGACATCACCTTGTACTTGACCATGATGTCCTCGATCTCGCTGCGATTAGGCCCGTGGTGATAGGCCTGGCAGTAATCGCGCGTGCCACGGGCGATCGCGACGAAGAACCGCCGCACCACGTCTTTGTTCTTCGCCGCCCAGTCGGTGTTGATCTGATAAGCGATGCTGGTGACCGGATAGGGCTTCAGCGTGTCGTCGACGGATGCGATCGTGGTCAGCAGCCCCTGCTCTTTGCCGATATCGACGAAGGGCGGAATCTCCTCGGCCGCATCGACCGCCCCGTTCTTCAAGGCGATCATCATCTGCGGGAAGGGCATGTATTTGAGATCGACGTCCTTGAGAGTGAGACCTGCGGTCTCGAGCACCTTTCCGGCCTCGTAGACGGTGAGCGAGCCCGGCGCGTTGACGGTGAGCGAGCGGCCCTTGAGGTCGGCGACGGTCTTGATCTTGCCGGCCGAGCTCGCGGGAATGACGATATAGTGATTGGTCGGACGCGAGCCGCGCTCGAAAGCCGTGATGATCGGGAAATTCTTCGCGAGCGCGTTCCAATAGCCGGCCGAATAGCCGCCTTCGACGACCTGGAACTGGTTCGTCGCGAGCGACGCCATCGCATCGGCTGCCGAGGCGAGGTCTTCGAGATCGACCTGGATCCCGGCGTCTTTGAAATAGCCCTTGGCATCGGCAATATAGGTGCCGGCGGCGGCGATGCCGGTGACGCTGCCGATCACGACCTTGTCTGCCGCCGCGGCCGGCCGCATGCTAGCGGCGAGCAGCGCCGCCAGCGCGGCCGCTCCGATCGTCCCACGAATCATTTTCGCTCCCTCACAAAGTTCAGCGACAGCCCGCAAGCTTGTCGGCTGTATTCGTCACCGTGAACGGCCCGAGCGCTTTCGCCGCGTTTTCGGAATAGCTCGGATCGACGAGCTGCGCCGCCGTCAGCTTGTTCTTGATGTAGCCTTCCTTGAGATACCAGTCCTGCACGTCCAAGAGGCTCGCCATGTTGAAGCGGCCGTTGGGATCGCGCGCCTGCCACGGAAATTTGTCGAGCGATTCATGATCGCCGGCGACGCCGTATTTCATCATGATGTTGATGACTTCGTCGCGATTGGCGCCGTGGTGATAGGCTTGGCAGTAATCGCGCGTACCGCGCGCCAAGGCGACGAACAGGCGATGCGCGACGTCGCTGTTGGCCTTCGCCCAGTCGGTATTGATAACGTAATGAACGACGGTGACCGGCGCCGGCTTCAGGTAATCGTCGGTGTTGATCCAATTGCTGCCGAGGCCCTTGGCGATGATGAGATCGCCGAAGGGCGGCACGTCGACCGCGGCGTCGACGGCGCCGTTCTGCAGCGCGACGCCCATCTGCGGGAACGGCATGTACTTGATCTCGACGTCCTTGAAATCGAGGCCGGCGCTGCCGAGCACCTTGTAGAGGTCGTAGCCGATGATCGAGCCCGGCGCGTTGAGCGCAACCGTCTTGCCTTTGAGATCGGCGGGTACCTTCAGCTTGTCCTTCACCGCGTTGTTGACGAGGATGTGATGGTTGAGCGGCGTCGATCCGCCCTCGAACGCCATGATCACCGGCATGTTCTGCGCGACGCCGTTCCAGAACGAGGCGGCGAGTCCGCCTTGCGCCACCTGAACCTTGCCGCTAGCCAAGAGCGCCATCGCGGTCGAGACGGAATCGATCTGTTGAATCTCGGCGTCGATGCCCGCCTCGCGCAGATAGCCCTTGGCGTCGGCGATGTAGGTCGAGGTCGATGCGATGGTCGGCACCGCGGCGATCACGACATGAGTCTGGGCCGCCGCGGGAAACGCCACCGCAGCCGCCATAAGGCCAGCGAACATACTTTGGATCGGGCGCAGTCGAACCTCCCCCGGACTTGCGCCGCACGCGGGACGCGTCACCGTTTTAACGGCG
>DATGLO010000425.1:0-7541 GCA_035294105.1 Allostellaceae bacterium | reverse complement strand
TCGCGCAAGCGATCGCCGGTTTGACGGCCGTCGGCCTCGGCGACGATGCGCGCGCACTCGCGGTCGAAGCAGCGCTCGATGCCGGCATCTGAACGCCGCAAATCGCCGCCGCGGCCGCCTGCCGCGTGCCCGTCCGCGCGCCATGTCGAGGCGTTCCTTGAAATGCTCGCCGCGGAACGCGGCGCGGCGCGGCTGACGATTGCCGCTTATCGCAACGATCTCGACGACCTGGCGCGGGCGACCGGGGATATCGCGAAAGCCGATACCGACGATCTGCGCCGCTATCTTGCCGCACTCGCGCGCGCCGGCATCGGCGCACGCACGGCGGCGCGGCGCTTATCGGCCTTCCGCCAGTTTTTCCGCTTTCTCGTGACCGACGGGGTGCGGCGCGACGATCCGACTCAGGCAATCGACGGGCCCCGGCTGCCACGCGCGCTGCCGAAGCATCTCGCGCAAAGCGAGGTCGCGGCGCTGATCGGCGCGGCGCGCGCGCAAGAAGGAGCGGAAGGCGCGCGGCTCCTAGCGATTCTCGAGCTGCTTTACGGCGCGGGATTGCGCGTCTCGGAACTCGTCGCGCTGCCGCTCGCAGCGGCGAAAAGCGATCGGCCTTATCTCATCGTCCGCGGCAAGGGCGACAAAGAGCGGCTGGTGCCGCTCGGCGAACCGGCGCGCGCGGCGCTCGCCGCTTATCTCGAACAGCGTTGGCACTTCCTGCGCGACGGCAAGGCGTCGCGCTTTCTTTTCCCGTCGCGCGGCCGCACCGGGTATTTGACGCGCGAGCGCTGCGGCCAGCTGCTGAAAAAATTGGCGCTCGATGCCGGACTCGATCCGGCGCGGCTGTCGCCTCATGTGCTGCGCCACGCCTTTGCGAGCCATCTCGTCGAGAACGGCGCCGATCTGAGGAGCGTTCAAGAGATGCTCGGCCACGCCGATATCGCGACGACTCAGATCTATACGCATGTGCAGAGCGCGCGGCTGCAACGCCTCGTTGCCGAGCGCCATCCGCTGGGCCGCAGGAAGCCGGCTGCCGCGCGCGACGGTGCGCACAAGCCGGGCCGTTGACGAACGCCAAGCCAGTTGCACCGGCCGAGGGGATGGCGCCTCGGCAACGCTTATGCTAGGTCAACCGGCCGATGCGACATTTTCTCGAATTCGAGAAGCCGCTCGCCGAGCTCGAAGGCAAGATCGAGGAGTTGCGCCATCTCGCCGATGGCGGCGATCTCAACATCGCCGACGAGGTCGAGCGGCTCGAGACCAAGGTCGACCGCCTCTTACGCCAGACCTATGCGAAGCTGTCGCCGTGGCAGAAGGTGCAGCTCGCGCGCCATCCCGAGCGCCCGCATGGCGGCGACTACATCGCCGGCCTCGTCAGCGAATTCACGCCGCTCGCCGGCGATCGCACCTTCGGCGAGGATCGCGCCATCATCGGCGGGCTCGGCCGGTTTCGCGGCCGCGCCGTTGTCGTGCTGGCGCATGAAAAAGGCGGCGATACGGAAACGCGCGTTAAGCATAATTTCGGCATGGCGAAGCCCGAAGGCTATCGCAAGGCGATCCGCCTGATGCAGCTGGCGCAGCGCTTCGGCCTGCCGGTCTTAAGCTTCATCGACACCGCGGGCGCCTATCCCGGGATCGAAGCCGAAGAGCGCGGCCAGGCCGAAGCGATCGCGCGCTCGATCGAGACCTGCCTTCAGATAGAGGTGCCGGTCGTCGCGACCGTGATCGGCGAGGGCGGCTCGGGGGGCGCGATCGCGATCGCCGCCGGAAACAGAGTGCTGATGCTCGAGCACGCCGTCTATTCGGTGATCTCGCCGGAAGGCTGCGCCTCGATCCTCTGGCGCAGCGCGAGCAATGCCCAGGACGCCGCCGAGGCCCTGAAGCTTACCGCGCAGGATTTGTTGAAGCTCGGCGTCATCGATCAGATCGTCGGCGAGCCCCTGGGCGGCGCGCATCGCGACAAGGCGGCGGCGATCGCGGCCGCAGGCGATGCGATCGATGCCGCGCTGGCGCCGCTTCTCGATCTCGACGGGCCGGCGCTCCGCAAGCAGCGGCGCGAAAAGTTTTTAGCGATGGGATCGGCGTCGCTCTAGCCGGCGTCACGCCTTCAGCGTGTAGCCCGCGCCGCGCACGGTCTGGAGCAGAGGCTTGGCGAAGCCCTTGTCGATCTTTTGCCGCAACCGGCTGACATGCACGTCGATGACGTTGGTCTGCGGATCGAAGTGATGATCCCAGACTTTTTCGAGCAGCATGGTCCGGGTGACGATGTGGCCTGCATGGCGCATCAGATATTCCAGCAGCCGGAACTCGCGCGGCAGCAATTCGATCGGCTGCTCGGCGCGTGTGACCGTGCGCGCCAAGAGATCCATTTCGAGATCGCCGACTTGCAGCTTTGTCTCCGCGGTGGAACGGCGCGTCAACGCCTCGAGCCGCGCCAGCAGCTCCGAGAAGGCGAAAGGCTTGCCGAGATAGTCGTCGCAGCCCGCACGCAAGCCTTTGACGCGCTCGTCGACATCGCCCAGCGCGCTCAAGACCAGCACGGGGGTCTGATTCTTGGCGGCACGCAGCGCGGCGATGATCGACAGTCCGTCGAGCCCCGGCAGCATGCGGTCGATGATCATCGCATCGAAGCTTTCGCGTCGCGCGATGTCGAGGCCGGTGCGGCCGTGCTCGGCGAGATCGACGCGATGGCCGCTCTCGCTCAAGCCTTTGACCAGATAGGCCGCCGCTTCGCTGTCGTCTTCGATGACCAGGATACGCATGGTTCGACCGTGAAATGAAAAGGAGAGGCCGAATGCTTCGGCCTCTCCCCCGTGTTTGCTATCAGCCGTTTCCTTGATTGGTGAGCGACAACGCGACGTACTGATTGACGCCGTTGCGGTTCAAGAGGATCAGCACGTTCGCGCCTTTCGCGTTCTTCGCGTCGTCGAGAGCGCTGACCACTTCGCCCGGCGTCGTCACCGGCTTCTGGTTGACCTGCTCGATGACATCGCCGCGCTGCAGCCCGAGATCGGAAAGCGGGCTGTTGTCGGAGACGCTCGTGACGACCACGCCTTTGACCTCGCGATTGAGATGCAGCCGTTGCCGCCATTCATTGGTGAGCGCCGAGAGATGCAGGCCCATCGCGCTGTTGTTCTCGGCGGTGCCGCCATTGCCGTTGCCGCGGCCGTTCATCGCGATCTGGGGGTTCTCCGGCATCTGCGCGATGGTCGGCGACAGATCGGTCTCGCCCGATTTGCGCCAGACGTGAACCTTGGCGACCTCGCCAACCTTGGTTTCGGCGACGACGATCGGCAGATCGCGGACCTTGTCGATCGCATGATCGTTGAACGACAGGATCACGTCGCCTTGCTTAAAGCCGGCTTTGGCCGCGGGGCCGCCGGGGGTGACGTCGGCGACAAGGGCGCCTTCGGCCTTGGGCAGGCCGAGGCTCTTGGCGATCTCGGGCGTGACTTCCTGGATCTGCACGCCCAACCAGCCGCGCTCGACCTTGCCGTGCTCGCGCAGCTGGTCGATGACCGGTTTCGCCAAGGCCGAGGGGATGGCGAAGCCAATGCCGACCGAGCCGCCGTTGGGCGAATAGATCGCCGTGTTGATGCCGACGACCTGGCCGTCGAGGTTGAAGGTCGGACCGCCGGAATTGCCGCGGTTGATCGAAGCGTCGATCTGCAAAAAGTCGTCATAGGGGCCGGCATGGATGTCGCGGCCGCGCGCCGAGATGAAGCCCGGGCTCACCGAGCCGCCGAGGCCGAAGGGATTGCCGACGGCCAGCACCCAATCGCCGACTTGCTCGTTGTCGCTGTTGCCCCAGCTGACATAGGGCAGCGGCTTCGGCGCGTCGATCTTCAAGAGTGCGAGGTCGGTCTTGGTGTCGCGACCGACAATCTTCGCGGGATGCTGGCTATTGTCCTGGAAGATCACCGTCACCTTCTCGGCATTGGCGACGACGTGGTTGTTGGTGACGATGTAGCCCGACGGATCGATGATGAAGCCGGAGCCGAGCGCCATCGAGTGCTCATGGGTTTGCGGCATCGGCCGGCCCTGCTGCTCGAAGAATTTCCGCAGCATTTCGTCGAACGGCGATTGCGGGAAACCCTGGTTCGGACCGAGATCCGGCCCCTGATCCTGGTCCTGATCCTGGTCGTCGCCGATCTCGTCGCTGGTATCGGCGCCCGGCTTCAAAGTCGCCGAAACGTTGACGACGGCGGGCATCACCTTTTTGACCAGCGGCGCGAAGCTCGGCAGCGCGCCGACGAGCGGCGAGGAGCCGCTGGCCGGAAGCGGCGCCGTCTGCGCTTGCGCCATGGGACTGAAAGCAAGCGCCAAAGCCACGCCGGCGCCGAAAGTAGCGAGGCGCAGCTTGTGGATGGACGAGCGAGCGGGAAGCGAAGGCATCGGTGACCTCTCGGGTTCGGTGAAACTCGGTCGCGCGGTGTCGTCGCCGCGCTTTCCTCAATGATGTATGATCAACATGAGCGAAAGCGGGTTACGTCCC
The DNA here is from genome assembly GCA_035294105.1 of Allostellaceae bacterium. Classification (GTDB taxonomy): domain Bacteria; phylum Pseudomonadota; class Alphaproteobacteria; order ATCC43930; family CGMCC-115725; genus CAIKMD01. The sequence continues at coordinate 3,052 of DATGLO010000425.1, read as the reverse complement.
GCCTTCGTCTCGATTAAATCTTTGTCACTCGGGAATGGTTGCCCGAAGAGCCTCGATGCGCCGGTTAGACCCGGCCGTGACAGTGCTTGAATTTCTTGCCCGAGCCGCAAGGGCAGGGCGCATTGCGCGGCGTTTTCGCCCAGGGCGACGCGCCCTGCGCGGCGGGCGGCGGCGCGACGGCGAGCGCCGTGTCGCCGTCCTCGGCGGCCGCGCCGACGAGCGCCGGATCGTCGCGCGTCTCGATCATCCGCGGTCGCGGCGGCGACGGTGCCAGATCGCGCGGGGCAGCCTGGTCCTCGGGGCGCTGCACGCGCAACTCGACATGGCATAGGACGCCGGTCACCGCTTCGCGCAGATGCGCCAGCATCTCCTGGAAGAGGACGAAGGCCTCGTGCTTGTACTCGTTGAGGGGGTCGCGCTGCGCATAGGCGCGGAGATTGATGCCCTGGCGCAGGTGGTCGAGCGATAGCAGGTGGTCTTTCCACGTCTGGTCGAGGATCTGGAGGAGCAGGCTGCGTTCGGCGAGGCGCATCAAATCGGCGCCGTAATTCGCCGCCTTCTGCGCCATTTTCGCATCGGCCGCTTCGGTGAGGCGTTCGATGATGTTGTCCTCGGCGATGCCTTCTTCCTTGGCCCAATCGGCGACCGGCAGGTCGAGATTGAGCAGGCGGCCGATCTCGGCATGAAGCCCGGCCGTGTCCCATTGATCGGGCAGCGAATTCTCGGGCAGGAAGCGCCGGACCATCCGCTCGATCGTCTCGTGCCGCATGTCGACGATCATCGCCGCGACCTCGGGCGAGCTCATGATCTCGCGGCGTTGCTGGTAAACGACCTTGCGTTGATCGTTCATCACGTCGTCGAAGCGCAACAGATGCTTGCGGATCTCGTAGTTGCGCGCCTCCACCTTTTCCTGCGCCTTTTCGAGCGCCTTGTTGATCCATGGATGGATGATCGCCTCGCCCTCTTTGAGGCCGAGCTTCGTCAGCATTCCGTCCATGCGCTCGGAGCCGAAAATGCGCATCAGATCGTCTTCGAGAGAGACGAAGAACTTCGACGCGCCCGGATCGCCTTGCCGGCCCGAGCGGCCGCGCAGCTGGTTGTCGATGCGCCGGCTTTCATGGCGCTCGCTGCCGATCACATAGAGGCCGCCCGCCTTGACCGCTTCGTCATGCAACGCCGCGATCTCGGCGCGTATCGCCTTTTCCTTCTCGGCGCGCTGCTGCGGATCGGTGATCGTCGCCGCTTCTTGGCGCAGCCGCATATCGAGATTGCCGCCGAGCTGAATGTCGGTGCCGCGGCCGGCCATGTTGGTGGCGATGGTGACGGCGCCCGGGCGGCCGGCTTGCGCGATGATATAGGCTTCCTGCTCGTGGTAGCGGGCGTTGAGGACCTGGTGCGGCACCTTCTTCTTCTTGAAGAGGTCGGAAAGGATTTCCGATTTCTCGATCGAGACCGTGCCGACCAGCACCGGCTGCGAGCGCGCGCGGCATTCCAAGACTTGCTGAAGGATCGCCTCGTTCTTCTCGCGCGCGGTGCGATAGACCTCGTCGTCGAAATCCTTGCGGATGCACGGCTCGTTGGTCGGGATGTCGATGACGTCGAGCTTGTAGGTCTCGCCAAGCTCGGTCGCTTCGGTCATCGCCGTGCCGGTCATGCCGGCGAGCTTCGGATAGAGACGGAAGTAATTCTGGAAGGTGATCGAGGCGAGAGTCTGGTTCTCGTTCTGGATCGTCACGCCTTCCTTGGCCTCGAGCGCCTGATGCAGGCCTTCGGAATAGCGCCGGCCTTCCATCATGCGGCCGGTGAACTCGTCGATGATCACGACCTTGTCATCGCGCACGATGTAGTCGGTGTCGCGGGCGAAGAGCTTGTGCGCGCGCAACGCCTGGTTGACGTGGTGGACGAGCGCGACGTTGTGGATGTCGTAGAGCGTTCCTTCGGTCAGCAATCCGCTGGCGCGCAGGGCTTCTTCGATGCGCTCGACGCCCGATTCGGTCAGCGACACGGTGCGCTGTTTCTCGTCCTTCTCGAAATCCTCGGCGGCGAGCAACGGGATGAGCTTGTCGACCTGACGATACATGTCGGAGGAATCCTCCGACGGACCGGAAATGATCAGCGGCGTGCGCGCTTCGTCGATGAGGATCGAATCGACTTCGTCGACGATCGCGAAGTTGAACGGCCGCTGCACCATCTCCTCGAGCCGGAACTTCATGTTGTCGCGCAGATAGTCGAAGCCGAACTCGTTGTTGGTGCCGTAGGTGACGTCGGCGGCGTATTGATCGCGGCGCTGGATGTCGTCGAGCCCGTGCACGATGCAGCCGGTGGTGAGGCCGAGGAAGCGATAGATCTGGCCCATCCACTCGCTGTCGCGCTTGGCAAGATAATCGTTCACGGTCACGACGTGGACGCCCTTGCCGGACAAGGCGTTAAGATAGACGGGCAGCGTCGCGACCAGCGTCTTGCCTTCGCCGGTCTTCATCTCGGCGATCATGCCGCGATGGAGGATCATGCCGCCGATCAGCTGGACGTTGTAATGACGCTGGCCGAGGGTGCGCTTGGCGGCTTCGCGCACGGTCGCAAAGGCTTCAACGAGGATGTCGTCGAGGGTCTCGCCTTGGGCGAGCCGATCGCGGAACTGCTGCGTGCGCGCCCGCAATCCCGCATCGTCGAGGGCGGCGACTTCGGGTTCGAGGGCGTTGATCTCATCGACCAGCGGCCCGAGACTCTTCACGTATCGATCGTTCGCGGAACCAAACAGTCGCCGGGCAAGGGCGCCGATCATCAAGGCCTCGGGGGGTACGGGCAGGAGCCTCAGAGATAGGAATTACCGCCTAAACTGTCAATTCGTCACAATAATTTAAGCGGGTCCGGCGGGTTCCGTGCTTGTTCCGAAGCGCCCTTTATGCTTTAAGGCGCGCGGGCCGGGCCCCCGTTCCGAGCGGTACCTTGCGCCGGGTCTCAAGCGAAAGGACCATCCTATGCCGCGTCGTGTTCTAGTCGCCGCCCTTCTTGCCGTGCTCGCAGCGATGCCGGCGTCCGCCCAACAGAAAAA
>DATGLO010000424.1:0-2253 GCA_035294105.1 Allostellaceae bacterium | reverse complement strand
AAGTCGATCTCGCCGTTCATCGCGCGCCGGGTGATCGCGGCGATCTGCGGCTGGATGCCGGCGATGTCGGCGAGCTCGTCGAGCATCTCGTTGGCGATGATCGTCGCTTCCATGTCGGCGACCAGAAGCTGCTTTCTGCGGCCGGCCGCGTGCTGCGAGAGGACGTCGATCGATACCATGCCAAGCACCGCCCGAATGCCCGCATCGGCCTGATCGGGCGCGAGATCGTCGAACGGAATGTCGCAAGCGCGATCGGGGCTCAGCCAATCGACCGCTGCGACACGCGCACCGAGCCTGACCAGCGCTTGCCGCGCGATCTCGGCGGCTTCCGCGATCGCGGCGCCGCCGGCTTGCGCGGCGACGAGAGTGACGACGCATTCGGCCATGGCCTCGCGTTATCGGCGAGAGGCGGCGGAAAGGCAAGCCGTGCTACAACGCGCCGCATGAAGAAGGCCGATATCCGCGAGATCGCGATCGTCGCCGGACCGACGGCGAGCGGCAAATCGGCGCTTGCGCTCGCGCTCGCCGAAGAATTCGCCGGCACGATCATCAATGCCGACAGCCAGCAGGTGTACCGCGATCTCGCCGTGCTGACGGCGCGGCCGAGCGGCGATGAGATGGCGCGCGCGCCGCATCGCCTCTACGGCATGATCGACGCGGCCGAGAATTGCTCGGTCGGGCAATGGCTCGCGCTGGCCGAGCGCGAGATCGATGCCGCCCGCGCCGCGCGGCGGCTGCCGATCCTCGTCGGCGGCACCGGGCTTTATCTCGAGGCGCTGCTGAACGGCCTTGCCGAATTGCCGCCGATCCCGGCAAGCGCGCGCGAGGAAGCGAAGGCGCTCCATGCCCGACTCGGCGGCGTTGCGTTTCGCGCGCGGCTTGCGACGCTCGATCCGGTCGGCGCGGCGAAGCTCGCGGCGACGGATACGCAGCGCCTGACGCGCGCTTACGAGGTGGTGCGCGCAACCGGCAAGCCGCTATCGCAATGGCAGGAGCGGCAAGAGCCGCGACGCAATTTGCGCGCCGCTGCCATCGTGCTGCTGCCGGAACGCGAAGCGCTCTACCGCGCTTGCGATGCCCGCGTGCTGCGGATGGTGGCGGAGGGTGCCGCAGCCGAGGCGCGCGCGCTGACGGCGCGTCGTCTGCCGGAAAATCTGCCGGCGATGAAGGCGCTCGGGGTCCGCGAACTCACCGCGGCGATCGATGAGGGCGGCGGCCGCGAAGAGGCTGTTGCTGCGCTGCAGCAGGCGACGCGCCAATATGCCAAACGGCAATACACCTGGTTTCGAAGGCGGCTGCGTGAGAGCGAAATGTTGCGCCGACTGACCATCACAACGCAATTTTCAGCAAGTTTGTTACCTGAAATTTTTTCATTTATTCGTCATTCGTTGTTGACGACTCGGGCTTAGGCCTTTAGGGTTGCCGGTTTCGCGGCAGAAATCCTTTGCCGCCGCGTTACTTCGGAGCGAGTCATGACGGCGGATCAGATGAACGGGGCCGAAATGGTCATCAAGGCGCTGGGCGACCAGGGCGTTGATGTCGTTTTCGGCTATCCGGGGGGCGCCGTGCTGCCGATCTACGACGCCCTCTTCATGCAGAACCGGCTGCGTCACGTCCTCGTCCGCCACGAGCAGGGCGCGGTCCATGCCGCCGAAGGTTATGCCCGCTCGACCGGCAAGGTCGGGGTCGTGCTCGTCACCAGCGGTCCCGGCGCGACCAACGCCGTGACCGGCCTCACCGACGCGCTCATGGATTCGGTGCCGGTCGTTTGCCTGACCGGGCAGGTGCCGACGCATCTCATCGGCAACGACGCGTTCCAAGAGGCGGATACGACCGGCATCACGCGGCCCTGCACCAAACACAATTACCTCGTCAAAAACGTGGACGATCTCGCGCAGACCTTGCACGAGGCGTTCTACGTGGCGCGCAGCGGCCGGCCCGGCCCCGTGCTGGTCGATTTGCCGAAGGACGTGCTGTTCGCGACCGGCGAGTATCGCGGGCCCGAGGCGTTCGCGCAGCGCAAATCCTATCGCCCGCAGACCGAGCCAGATCCGGCGCGCATCGCTGCGGCCGTCGAACTCATCGCGGGCGCCAAGCGTCCGCTCTTCTATGCCGGCGGCGGCATCATCAATTCCGGCCCGCAAGCGGTGAAGCTCTTTGGCGAGCTGGTCGAGATGACCGGCTATCCCTGCACCCTGACCTTGATGGGGCTTGGCGCGTTTCCGGCGGCGGACAAGCGCTATCTCGGCCTCG
>DATGLO010000423.1:0-2776 GCA_035294105.1 Allostellaceae bacterium | reverse complement strand
CCTCTATGAGAACCTGTCGGCGCAGGACCTCGACAATCGCGTCGAGCAGGCGCTGCACCGCGCGGCGCTGTGGGACGAGGTGAAGGACAAGCTGAAGCAAAGCGGTCTGTCGCTCTCGGGCGGCCAGCAGCAGCGTCTCTGCATCGCGCGCGCCATCGCCGTGAAGCCCGAGGTGCTGCTCTTGGACGAGCCGTGCTCGGCGCTCGATCCCCTGTCGACGCAGCGGGTCGAAGAGCTGATCGCCGAGCTCAAATCCGATTACACGATCGCCATCGTCACCCACAACATGCAGCAAGCGGCGCGCAGCTCGGACTACACCGCCTTCATGTATCTCGGCCGGTTGATCGAATTCGACGAGACCGAAGCCATCTTCACGCATCCCAAGGAACGCCAGACGGAAGACTACATCACCGGGCGCTTCGGCTGAGCCGTCGCGAGGAGCGAGCAAGAATGGTCACCGAACATATCATCAAGAGCTACGACCAAGAGCTGCAGCGGCTCGACAACTCCATAGCGGAGATGGGCGGCATGGCCGAAAGCCAGCTTGCCGCGGCGATCGACGCGGTGCAGAAGCGCGATAGCGATCTTGCCGCCAGCGTCATCGAGGCCGATAGCCGCGTGGACGAAATGGAGCACGAGGTCGAGGCGCTGGTCGTGCGGCTCCTGGCGTTGCGCCAGCCGCTGGCGCGCGATTTGCGCCAGATCGTCGCCGCCCTGAAGACCGCGACCGATTTGGAGCGCATCTGCGATTACGCGGCCAACGTCGCCAAGCGCTCGCTCGTCCTCAACCAGTCGGCGCCGGTGAAGCCGGTTTACGCCCTGCCGCGCATGGGAGTCGTCTGCCAGGCGATGATCAAGGACATGCTCGATGCTTATGTCGAGCACGACGCGGAGAAGGCCTACGCGGTGTGGCTGAGGGACGAAGAGCTCGACGAAATGTATACGAGCCTTTTCCGCGAGCTCTTGACCTACATGATCGAGGACGCGCGCAACATCACCGCCTGCACCCATCTGCTCTTCATGGCGAAGAACCTCGAGCGCATCGGGGATCACACGACCAACATCGCCGAGACGCTGTACTTCCTCGTTCACGGCAAGCCGCTGGCGCAAATCCGGCCGAAGCGCGACCGCACCACCATGGCGGAAGAGCCGCCGACCGACAATGGACACCAGGAGGGCACCGCTTGATGCAATCTCGCGTCCTCGTGGTCGAAGACGAAGCGGCGTTGCTGACGCTGCTGCGCTACAACCTCGAGAAGGAGGGTTTCGCCGTCGCCGAGGCGCGCGACGGCGAGGAAGCGCTGCTTCATCTCAAGGAGGAAACGCCCGACGCGGTGCTGCTCGATTGGATGCTGCCGCGGATTTCGGGCCTCGAGCTCTGCCGCCAGATCCGCCGCAGCTCGGTTTGGCGCGAAGTGCCGATCATCATGCTGACGGCGCGCGGCGAGGAAACGGATCGCGTGCGCGGCCTCGACAGCGGCGCCGACGATTACGTTACGAAGCCGTTCAGCACCAGCGAGCTGGTCGCGCGGCTGCGCGCCGTCATTCGCCGCGCGCGACCCGCCGCCAATGCCGAAATCCTGCGCTTCGGCGATCTTGCGCTCGATCTTTCCGCCCATCGCGTCAGCCGCGCCGGCCAGCCGGTGCATCTCGGGCCAACCGAGTTCCGCCTGCTGCGCTTTTTCCTCGAGCGGCCGGGGCGGGTCTTCTCGCGCGAGCAACTGCTCGACGCGGTCTGGGGGCGCGACGCCGAGGTCGAGCTACGCACCGTCGACGTGCACATCCGCCGCCTGCGCAAGGCGCTCAACGAAGGCGGCCAGAAGGATCTGGTGCGCACGGTGCGCGCCGCGGGCTATGCCCTCGACCAGGGCGTCGGCGCCGCCTGAGGCGATCATCGCCGCCTGTCACTGTCTCGCGCTTCGCCGATCCGCTAGGCTATCGCTTTTCCGCGGCGACAGAGAGGGTTTCCATGCCAAATGCCGGCACGCGCATCAAGGTGCCGGTCGCCGATGTCATGGCCGAGGCCTACCGCTCGGTCTTCGGGCAGCTGAGCCGCTTGCTCGACCTCGCCTGGCTGCCGCTGCTGCTCGTCATCGCCGCGACGATCCTTCCCGGCTATCTCCGCGTTTATCAGAGGCTCCCGGGCCTGCCGGCCTGGTCGGGCGACCCCTTCGGCTTGAGCTTCGAGAATCTCGGCGAGGCGCTCATTGCGCTGCTCTGCCTCAGCGCCTTCGCCGTGCGCTGGTATCAGTCGCTGCTGTTCCGCGGGTCGCGACAGCCGCCGCGCGGGATGTTCCTCGGCGGCTGGCTGCGCTTCCTCGCCTATATGCTTCTCCTCTACTTCGTGGCGGCTCTCTTACTGACCGTGATGTTGCTGGCCGATAGCGACGGCGCCCCGCCCTGGCTCGCGCCCGTGCTCGGCGCGGGTATATTCGCGGCTTGGCTCGCGCCGGTGCGCTGCTCGCTGGTCTTTCCCGCGGCCGCCATCGGCAAGCCGCTGTCGCTCAGCGGCGCATGGCAAGCGCTCGGCGGCAACACGTGGCGCCTTTTCGCGACCGTGATGCTCGTCAGCGTGCCGACCGTCTTTATTGTCGCGATGATCCTCAGCGCGATCTTCGCCGGCTTCCATCTCGACGGTTCCGAGGACGCGCCGCCGCTCGGCTTTTTCCTGTTGCGCGGCGTGATCGGCAGCTGCGCCGATTTCCTGGTGGTCGCGCTCGGCGTCGCCGTGGTCGGCAGCTTCTATCGCCGGCTCAAGCTCGATCTCAGGTCTGAT
>DATGLO010000422.1:0-4434 GCA_035294105.1 Allostellaceae bacterium | reverse complement strand
CGACGCGCTCTGTTTTTTGCGCCGGCGCCGTTTTCGCGCGCGCCGGGCCCGGTGCCTCCGCCTGCGCGCCCGGGGCCGCATTGCCGAGCTTCGCTTCGACGCGGTTGAGCAAGGCGCGGAATCCCTGCTCGCGCAGGAAATGCGTGATCTTTCCGCGATCCAGCGGCTTCACGGCGAGGTCGTCGAGTGGCACCGGCAGCGGCACCTTGTCGTCGAGTATGACGAGCTTCTTCGATATCCGCGCATTGTCGGCGTGATCGATCAGCGCCTGGCGGCGCTTCGGCTGCTTGATCTCGGGCGCGTGCTGCAACACCGATTCGAGATCGCCGTAAGTCCCGATCAACTCGGCCGCGGTCTTGGGGCCGATGCCGGGCACGCCGGGCACGTTATCGACGCTGTCGCCGATCAGGGCCTGGACTTCGACCACCTTGTCCGGACCGACGCCGAATTTCTCGCGCACCTCGGCCTCGCCGATCGGCTTCTGCTTGATCGGATCCCACATCGAGATGCGATCCGAGATCAGCTGCATCAGGTCCTTGTCGGACGAGACGATGGTGACGGTTGCGCCTTGGGCCGCGGCCTGGCGCGCATAGGTTGCGATGAGATCGTCGGCCTCGAAATCCTCGCGCTCGATGCGGCACACGTTGAACGCGTCCGTCGCCTCGCGCACCAAATTGAATTGTGGAACGAGATCGTCCGGTGGCGGCGGCCGGTGCGCCTTGTACTGGTCATAGATGCGGTTGCGGAACGTCGTGCGCGCGGCATCGAACACGACGGCGAGGCGATCGGCCTCCGTGTCCTGAAGAAATTTATAGAGGATGTTGCTGAAGCCCAGGACCGCGCCGACCGGCGTCCCGTCGGCCCGGGTCAGCGGCGGCAGCGCATGATAGGCGCGGAAAATGTACCCCGAACCGTCGATCAGATAGACGTGATGCGGCTTGCTCAAGGTCTCAGGAAGCCGGGTCGCGCGATTGGTCCATCGTGCCGGTCGCCGCTGCGGGTTTCGCCGTATGCGACGATTGACCACGTAGGAACAGCCGGGAGCAATATGGACACTCTACGCGCCCCTCGGCTGACAAATTCAGATAAACCTTGGGATGGCCCAACGGTCCGCCGCCGCCGTTGCAGGCGACGATCGTGTCTTCGACATAAATCGTTTCAAAAGGCTGCATCGCACATTGGCCTCGCCGGTATCCCGCTTTCAACCTTCGCACGCGTTGCGGCTAACCTTGCACGAACGTCGGAAGCCGGAAGGATACCAGCCAATTTAGTGACTCCGGTGTGGCTTTTGGATTTGACTTTCCCGAACGAGTCGCCGCGAATTAATAGGCAAGTCGAATCTCCCCCACCGCCAAGCGAATGATACCCATTGGCTCGATAGACAATCAATGACCGCCGCCCCGATTTATCCCGTCGCCGCTGGCTTTTCCGCCGCGCCACCCGCACTCGCGGTCGAGGTGCGGCGGCTGACGAAGATTTACGGCGGCAGCGGCAAGCGCGACGGCGTGACCGCCCTTGCCGGGATCGATTTGGACATTCCGCGCGGCTCGATTTTCGGCCTCTTGGGGCCGAACGGCGCCGGCAAATCGACCCTCATCAACATCCTCGCCGGCCTCGTCATCAAGACCTCCGGCAGCGTGCGCATCTGGGACATCGATATCGACAAGGAGCCGCGCCAGTCGCGCGCCGCGATCGGCATCGTGCCCCAGGAAATCGTGCTCGATTTCTTTTTCACGCCGCGCGAGCTTTTGGACATGCAGGCCGGCTTCTACGGCGTGCCGCAGGCCGAGCGCCGGACCGAAGCGATCCTCGATCTGGTTGCGCTGCGCGACAAGGCCGACGTCGCCGCGCGCTCGCTCTCGGGCGGTATGCGGCGCCGGCTGATGGTGGCGAAAGCGATGGTGCACGAGCCGCCGGTGCTCGTTCTCGACGAGCCGACCGCCGGCGTCGATGTCGAGCTGCGCCAGCATCTCTGGGCGATGGTGCGCGATCTGCAGGCGCGCGGCACCACCATCCTCTTGACGACACATTACCTCGAAGAGGCGCAAGAGCTCTGCGACCGCATCGCCATCATCAACCACGGCCGGCTGGTCGCTTGCGATAGGACCGACGCGTTGCTGGGCCGGGTCGATGACAAATCGCTGAGCATCGCCCTGATAGAGCCGATCACGGCGGTGCCGGCGCCGCTCGCGGCGCTGGGCTTCACCCTGCTCGCGCCCGGCACGCTCGGCCTGCGCTATGCCCCCAGCCGCACCCAGCTCGGCGAGCTGCTGGCGGCGATTCCGGCGCAAGGCCTCGCCATTCGCGACATATCGAGCCAGGAAACCGATCTCGAGGATATCTTCTTGCAGCTGACACGCGCCTCGGAGCGTCACCTGGCGGAGCCTCGCTCGTGAGCGGCCGCGCGCTGAAGCGGCTGACCGCTCTCGCTTTCGCGCTCGCGCTGGCCGGCTGTGCGAGCGCCGATCCGCCGGCGATGATCGCGACCGGCACGGTGACGCCGCACTTGACCGACACGGACTACGTCGCGATCGACGGCGCGCAATTGCCGCTGAAGAGCTGGCTGCCCGAGGGCAAGCCCAAGGCCGTGATCCTCGCCGTGCACGGCATCAACGATTATTCGAACGCTTTTGCGATCCCGGGCAAGATCTGGGCCGATGACGGCATAGCCACCTACGCCTTCGACCAGCGCGGCTTCGGCGCCGCGCCCGAGCGCGGGCGCTGGGTCGGTACCTACCAGCTCGACGCCGACGTCTCGACGATGAGCCGGCTGCTGCGCGCGAAATATCCCGGCGTGCCGCTCTATCTGCTCGGCGAGAGCATGGGCGGCGCGGTCGCGATCACGGCCGAAACCGGCTGGGCGGGCGCGGCACGCCCCGATGTCGACGGGCTGATCCTCGTTGCGCCCGCGGTCTGGGGCGAGCAGACGATGAACGTCTTTTATCGCACCGCCCTTTGGTTCGCCGATCACGTCATGCCGGGCGTGACCTTCACGGGCCAGAGCCTGCACATACTGCCTTCCGACAACATTCCGATGCTGCGCGCCTTCTCGCGCGACCCGCTGGTGATCAAGGAGACACGCGTCGATACGATCAAGGGCCTGGTGCAGATCATGAGCGAAGCGCTGGCCGCGGCGCCGAAGCTGAAAGTCCGCACGCTGTTGCTTTACGGCGCCCATGACGAGCTGGTGCCGATAACGCCGGTCAAGGAATTCGTCGGCACGCTGCCGAAGACGGCCGGAGGCGAGGATACGATCGCTTATTACAATGCCGGCTACCACATGCTGCTGCGCGATCTCGACGGCGCGACCGTCGCGGACGACGTCGAGAGCTGGATGTTCCATCCCTCGGCGCCGCTGCCTTCGGGCGCTGATATCATGGCCGCGAAGACGCTGCTGCCCAAGCCGACGACCATGAGCGCGCGGCTCGGCCCCGAAGCGCGCGCGAACTAAGGCGCGAGCAAAACGGCTTCGCTACGCGGCTTTCCGACCGCTATGCCACACCGCGAGCGAGGTCGGGTTGCGCGGATCGAGCGGCAGCGACGTCTCGGTGACGACGCAGTCGAGCTTCACCCCATGTAGCCGCTGCGCTTCTTGCAGCGCGGCGGCAAAATTCAAATTCCACTTGTTCTCGACCGCCTGATCGCGATGCTCGCGGCTGGCGGGGCCAAGCTCGACGAGCTGGAAACCGAACGGCTCGAGATGGATGCAGTCGACACTCTTGCCGGCGCCGGCGATCACGGCAAAAAGCCGCGGATCGATCTGGCATACCTGCTCGATCGAATGGACGGTAAAGACCAGCGCCCGCTCGACCGGCGCGATGGGCAGGACCGGATCAAGGTAGTCGAAGGGGAAGAACTCGACCTTCATCTCGGGATCGAGGGTCGCGATCTCGCGGCCGACGGCGACACCGGATTGGGTGAGCTCGCCGCCGTAATAGCGCGTGTCCTGCGGTCCGCCGCCGTAGAAGATATCGAACAGGTTGCGGCTATAGCCACAGCCCAGCTCAATGACGGTGTCGAAGGGCCCGTGCTCGTCGATATAATCGACCACGAAATTCGCCGGCTGATCGAGCGAATGGAAGGGGACCAGCAGCGCGTTGCCCCGGAAGGCGGAAATGCGCAACAGCGGCACGCCGGCGGAGCCAACTTCCAAAGGTTTCGGCCACACGATGCGCTCGAAACGCGCGCCATCGGCCGTCCGCTTGACGCGATACTTGCGCTCATACGCTTCGAAGCGCCGCAGCAGCCGTGGGATATTGCGCTCGCCCTCGGCGATCAGGCGGCGCAAGAGGTTGGCACGCGTTTCCCACGCCTCTTCGTAGAAATCGCGCCAAGCGGCATCTTGACCCGCCATGATATACCCCGTTGCGATGAATAGCGGGCGAGGCTAGCGCCGTTATGGTTAAGATAGGTTCACCATTAGGCGGAATATGA
>DATGLO010000421.1:0-2086 GCA_035294105.1 Allostellaceae bacterium | reverse complement strand
CCAGGCCGCTGATCTCTTGCGTCGGATACGCCTTGATCCGGACCTTGTCCTTGAAGCCGCTGCCTTCGGGCTCGGCCGGCTGCTCGAGGCATTGGCCTTGCGCGTCATAGAGCCAGCCGTGATAGGGGCAGCGGATGCAGTCGCCTTCGACGCGGCCGTAATCGAGGGCGAGGCTGCGATGCGCGCAGCGTAGCTGCGTCACGACGACTTTGCCGCTGGCGCCGCGATAGAGCAGCAGCTCTTCGCCGAGCGTCTTCATGCGCTGCGGCTTCGAGGTCACCTGTTCCGACAGGCCGACCGGCTGCCAGTAGCGGCGCAGAACCTCGCCGAGCGGCGTGCCGGCGCCGACACGGGTCAGCATCTCGTGTTCTTCGCGGGTCAGCATGGTCGTTTCCTCATCGCGGCGTCGTTGGCGTCGAGCATAGCGCAATCCCGGCGCCGCGGCGCGTCCCGAGCGAGCGTGAGAGCGCGGACACAAAGGCGCCCCGGGAGGGTTAACACCCCGGATGAAGCCGCCGGCCCGGACTTTTGGCAATTGGCACGATTTTTTACCCCGATCCGTTTCCCGAGGCGCCATTCCGATCCGTTGCCCGGAGCACCATTTCTGAGGCCCGCGGCGGTCTCGTGGTCGCGGCCGGCGGCAAGAAGGACGCTGTTTCAGCGGCCTTTATCGTCGGCGCGGCCGCGTATAGAATGCCGCCAGCCGGAGAAAACAAGATGACGACACAGGCAGAGAATGACCGTCTGACCCAAATCGGCCCGGGCACGCCGATGGGCAATCTGTTGCGCCGCTACTGGCAGGTGGTCGGCACCGAGGCCGAGCTGAGGCAAGAGCCGGTCCAGAAGGTGCGTATTTTGGGCGAAGACCTGACCCTCTTCCGCACCGAAAAGGGCGAATATGGTCTGGTCGAGGACCGCTGCCCGCATCGCTGCATGTCGCTGGAATTCGGCATCCCCGAAGAGTGCGGCCTGCGCTGCGCCTATCACGGTTGGATGTTCGATACCAAAGGCAATTGCGTCGAGATGCCCTATGAGGATCTGACGCAGCCCGACCTGCGCTACAAAGACAAGATCAAGATCAAGGCCTATCCCTGCCAGACGCTCGGCGGTCTTGTCTGGGCCTATATGGGTCCAAGCGAGACGATGCCGCTCTTGCCGCGCTGGGACGTGCTGGTGCGCGAGGACCTCGACCGCGCGATCGAGATCTATCCGCTGCCCTGCAACTGGGTGCAGTGCATGGACAACTCGGCCGACCCGGTTCATTTCGAATTCCTCCACGCGAAGTTCGGCAATTATCAGGAAAAGAAAGCCGGCCGGCCGCCGGCGATGAATCCGGCGCGGCATGTGAAGATCGCTTTCGACACCTTCAAATACGGCTTTTACAAGCGCCGCCTCCTCGAAGGCGAGCCCGAGACTTCGGACGACTGGACCGTCGGCCATCCCGTGCTCTTCCCGCAGATCCTGGCGCAAGGCGCGGCCGAAAATCCGGGCTTCCAGATCCGCGTGCCGCTCGACGACACGCATACGCACCAGATCATGTATCGCACCATGAAGCGCAAGCCCGGAGCCGCGCCGCTACCGATCAAGGTCGTGCGCAAGCGCGTCCTCGACGATAACGGCAAGCTCATCGCCAACACGATTCCGATCCAGGACTGCATCGCCTGGATCGGCCAGGGTCCCGTCTCGGACCGCACACGCGAGCACTTGGCGACTAGCGACCGCGGCGTCGCGCTCTATCACAAGATGCTGTTCGAGAACTGCGATCGCGTCGAGCAAGGCCTCGACCCAATGGGGGTCATCCGCGATCGCGCGGAGAACGAGCCGATGATCGTTATCAAGCGCGAAAGCGAGACGCTACGCGCCTTCGCCTCGAAGTACGACAATAATTTCGGCGCGAGCCAGAAAGAGCCGGCGCCCGCGAAATAGGCGGGCGCCGTCTTCGCCTATCGCTTTTCGACCCGACCGTTTTTTACCGTGACGCCGTAATCGCGCGCCGCCGCTTCGGCGGTGATGTAGCCGCGCGTCAGATCGCGCTGGATCAGCTCGATCGCGCGCTCGCGCGGATCGCCCCAGCCGCCGCCGCCGC
>DATGLO010000420.1:0-7313 GCA_035294105.1 Allostellaceae bacterium | reverse complement strand
TCGCGCGCGCGCATGATTTCGTGCTCGCCGCCGATGAATGTTACTCCGAGCTTTATGACCGCGTGCCGCCGCCCGGCGCGCTCGAAGCCTGCGCCGCGCTCGGGCGCGGTTTCGAGAACGTGCTCGTCTTCCATTCGCTCTCGAAGCGCTCGAATGCCGCGGGCCTGCGCTGCGGCTTCATCGCCGGCGATCCGCATCTGATCGAGCGCTTCACGCATCTGCGCTCCTACGCGGCGGCGCAAGTTCCGTTGCCTATCCAAGAGGCCGCGATCGCGCTTTGGGGCGAAGAAACTCACGTCGAGGAAGTGCGCGCGCTCTATCGCCGCAAATTCGATATCGCCGAACGCCATCTCGCCGGCCATCTCGGCTTCTATCGGCCCGCCGGCGGCTTTTTTCTTTGGCTCGACGTCGAGGATGGCGAGCGGGCTGCGCTCGCGCTGTGGCGCGAAGCCGGCATTCGCACCTTGCCGGGCGGTTACACCGCAGTCACCAATCCCGGCGCCGAAAATCCAGGGCAACGCTACATCCGCGTCGCAATCGTGCATGAAGATGCCGTCATCGAAGACGGCATGAAACGCTTGCGGCGCGTTTTGATCTGAGGGGACAGCATGGCGAGCATCACCGATTCCAGCCGCAAATACAGCGGGCGCGTCGACCGGCCGTGGGGGCGTTTCGGCACCGTCGCCGCGGGCCTCGCTTTCTTGGCCTGCGGCGCGTTCCTCATCGCCGCGCTGACGAGCCACGATCCGGGCGATCCGTCGTGGAATCAAGCGATCGATGCGCCCGTGCGCAACCTGATGGGAACCGACGGCGCGCGCATGTCCGACCTCTTGCTGCAATGGCTCGGCATGGGGTCTTGGCTCTTGCCGCTGATGCTGATCGATTGGGCGGTACGCTGCATCGGCGGGCGTGGGCTCAAGCGCTTTTGGCTGAAGCTCGTCTTGATGCCGCCGCTGCTCTTCGCCGCGGCGCTCGCGATCTCGATCCTGCCGGTGCCCGTAAGCTGGCCGCTCAAAGCGGGGCTCGGCGGCGTGGTCGGCAAGCTCAGCCGCGACGGCTTCGCCCATATCAGCGTCGCGCCCCCCTTATCGGCGATGGCCGCGGCCGCGCTTGTCGCCTTGCTGCTGCTCTATTGGATCGGCCTGCCGGCGCTCGTCACGCGCCGGGCCGAGACAAAGAAGCGCTATGTCCGGCCGCAAACCCGCTTCCGCGCGGCGGAACCCGACGACGACGACGAGGAAGACGAAATCGACGACGACGCGGCGGCGAAGCCGAGTCTCGTCGCACGCGCGCGCGCCTTGCTGCCGGCCTGGCCGCGTAAAGCCGCCGATGACGACGAAGGATCGCTCAGCCGCGAGCGCCGCGAGCCCTCGCTCGGCGGCTTCGTCGACGACGACGATGACGCGATCGAGGACATCAAGCTGCCGCCGGCGCGGCGCTCGGCGGTCGCGGTCGACCTGCCCAAGAAGCCGAAGAAGCGCGAGCAGCAACGCCAGACCTCGCTCGATCTCGGTCATGCGGGCGAGCATCTGCTGCCGCAATTGGAATTGCTCGACGAAGTGCCGCCATCGCGTTTCGCGCAAATCAGCGAAGAAGCGCTGCAGCAGAATGCGCGCCTTCTCGAATCCGTGCTCGCCGATTACGGCATCGAGGGCCGCATCGTCAAAGTGCGCCCCGGCCCGGTGGTAGCGCTTTACGAGCTCGAGCCCGCGCCCGGCATCAAGGCGTCGCGCATCATCGGCCTCGCCGACGACATCGCGCGCTCGATGAGCGCGATCTCGGCCCGCGTCGCCGTCGTGCCCGGGCGCAACGTCATCGGCATCGAGCTGCCGTCGGCGCGCGCGGAAACGATTTATTTGCGCGAGCTCTTGGCGTCGGAAGACTACGAGCGCAGCGCGGCCAAACTGACCCTCGTCCTCGGCAAGGATATCGGCGGCACGCCGGTGATCGCCGACTTGGCGCGCATGCCGCATCTCTTGATCGCGGGCACGACCGGCTCGGGCAAATCGGTCGGCATCAACACGATGATCCTGTCGATCCTCTATCGCATGTCGCCCGACCAATGCAAATTCATCATGATCGATCCGAAGATGCTCGAGCTCTCGGTCTATGACGGGATCCCGCATCTCCTGGCGCCGGTCGTCACCGAGGCGCGCAAGGCGGTGGTCGCGCTCAAATGGACGGTGCGCGAGATGGAAAACCGCTATCGCGCGATGTCGAAGCTCGGCGTGCGCAATATCGAAGGCTACAACCAGCGTCTCGCCGAAGCGCGCTCGCGCGGCGAGATATTGAAGCGCAAAGTGCAAACCGGCTTCGATGAAGAAACCGGCAAACCGATCTTCGAAGAGCAGCCGCTCGCCTCGACGCCGCTGCCGCTGATCGTCGTGGTCGTCGACGAGATGGCCGATTTGATGCTCGTCGCCGGCAAGGATATCGAAGCCGCGGTGCAGCGCTTGGCGCAGATGGCGCGCGCCGCCGGCATCCACATCATCATGGCGACGCAGCGGCCCTCGGTCGATGTCATCACCGGCACGATCAAGGCAAACTTCCCGACCCGCATCAGCTTCCAGGTCACCTCGAAGATCGACAGTCGCACCATCCTCGGCGAAAGCGGCGCCGAGCAGCTCCTCGGACGCGGCGACATGCTCTACATGGCCGGCGGCGGGCGCATCCAGCGCGTGCACGGGCCTTTCGTGTCGGATGAAGAGGTGGAGCGCGTCGTCCGCTTCCTCAAAGAGAATGGCGGTCCGCCGACCTATGTCGAAGAGGTCACCGAAGAAGACGACGAAGCGCCGGCGACGGGCTACGGCGGCGACGGCGAAGGCGGCGGCTCGGGCGACGATCTCTACGATCGCGCGGTCGCGCTGGTCTGCCGCGAACGCAAGGCCTCGACCAGTTTCGTCCAGCGTCATCTCCAGATCGGCTATAACCGCGCCGCCCGCATCATCGAGCGAATGGAGACCGAGGGCGTCGTCAGCGCTGCCAACCATGTCGGCAAGCGCGAGGTGCTGGGCCGCAATATCGACGAGGATTAGAGTTCCCGGCCGAAGTCTCCCGGCCAGCTTGCGGGCTGGTGAAACCTTTTTTATCCGCGCGGGTTGGTTGAGCGGTCCGTCGATCGCCCGCCTATATTGTTGTCAGATCACCCGAGCAAGGAGCTCATTCCATGTCGTTGACGCGTCGCGAGGTTTTTGCCGCGCTTTCCAGTCTTGGCGCGGTTGCCGTGGCGCCGCGTCTCGCCCGTGCCGTAACGCCCGCCGATATCGCCGATCTCCAACGCGTGCAGGATTACCTCAACAATATCCACACCCTGCAATCGCGCTTCGAGCAGATATCGA
The DNA here is from genome assembly GCA_035294105.1 of Allostellaceae bacterium. Classification (GTDB taxonomy): domain Bacteria; phylum Pseudomonadota; class Alphaproteobacteria; order ATCC43930; family CGMCC-115725; genus CAIKMD01. The sequence continues at coordinate 3,975 of DATGLO010000420.1, read as the reverse complement.
ATGACGGCGGCGTTGCCACCGGCACGCTCTATCTATCGCGGCCCGGCAAGATGCGCGTCGAATACGACCCGCCGGTGCCCATTCTCTTGGTCGCGACCGATAATCGCATCTGGTACTACGACAAGAAGCTCGAGCAGGTGAGCTTCTTCGACTTGAAGGATACGCCGGCCTGGTTCCTGCTGCAGGACAATGTGAGCTTCGGCGGCGATATCAGCGTCAGCAATTTCCAACGCGCCGACAACGCCATTCGCGTCACCGTCCACGAGGCGAAGAATCCGAGCCTTGGCCAGGCGACCCTGGTGCTGAGCGACAAGCCGCTCGAGTTGAAGAAATGGCAGATTATCGATGCGCAGCAAAAAGCCGTCACGGTGACGCTCGACGATCCGCATTACGGCGTGTCGCTCAACCCGCAGCTCTTCTACTGGACCGATCCGCGGCCGCCGGTGGCCCGCCAAAACGGCTGATCGCGGCAGACCTTAATCGGCTTTAACCTTTTCATTTCAAAGATTTAAGTGCAATCGGCGGCGCGGCGGCTATACCTATAGGGAGTGTCTTCATCTGTTGGTATTCGGGAGACAGTCCATGCGTATCGTTCCAACCACCCTCCTGGCCGGCGTTGCCGCGGTGGCGCTCGCCGGCACGGCTTTCGCCCATACGATGACGGTCCGGCTGCCGGGCGGCGCGACCGAATACATCCAGTATTCAGGCGATGTGCCGCCGCAGGTCAGCTTCGGCACGACACCGATCGCGTCGAACCCCGATTGGGATTTCGGCCCCTCTTCGCCCTTCGCGCTGATGCAACAGATTTCGGCGCAAATGGATCGCGAAGCGGCGGCGATGATGAACGAAATGGATCAGCTGCAATCCGCGGCCTTCGGCTCGCTCGCCAATCCCGGTGAGACGATGCAGGCGGCGATGACCAACCTGCCGCCGGGGGCCCAGAGCTACAGTTTCGTCTCGACCCTTTCGCCGAGCGGCGTCTGCTCGCAGAGCGTGCAGATCACCTCGAGGGGCCCTGGCCAGAAGCCGCAAATCGTGACCCATAGCTCGGGTAATTGCGGCGCGATGGGCGTCGGCGGACCGACCAATGCCGCGACGCCCGATGAAGCGCCCGCCACCGCGCCGGCGCAACCGAAGGTGCATAGCTATCAAGCGAATGCGACCGCGAGCCCGGGCTATCGCGGCCTGCTGCACCCCGTCAGTTGGTAAAAAGCGAACCGTTAAACGCAGAAGCGGTGCCGAAGCGGGAATAGGCCGAGCCGAAGCCGCGTTCTCGGCTTGCAAGCCTTCCCGCTCTCGGTCATCGTTTCGTCATGCCGATCCTTGATGCGCCGCCGAAGGAGTCGCGCTCGCACCCTCCGGCGCCGGCGCAACCGCTCCCGATCATCGGCATTGCCTGTTGCCGGCGCGAAATCGTCACCGCGACCGGCAATCATCCCGCGCATGCGGTGGTGAAGAAATACGTCGATGCGGTGGTCGACGGCGCGCAGGGCATGCCGCTACTGGTGCCGGCGGAAGGCGATGCCGCTTGGGCGGATGGGCTGATCGCGCGGCTCGACGGGCTGCTGATGCCGGGCTCGCCGTCCAATATCGAGCCGCATCACTACGCCGGCGACCCGAGCCTTCCCGATACGCTGCACGATCCGGCGCGCGACGCGATCGCCTTACCGCTCTTGCGCGCCGCGGTGCGCGCCGATCTGCCGGTCCTCGCGATCTGTCGCGGCATTCAAGAGCTCAACGTCGCCTTGGGCGGCAGCCTCCATCAAAACCTGCATCTCCTCCCCGGGCGGCTCGATCACCGCGCGCCGAATCTCGAAGCGCTCGAGGATCGCTACGCGCATCGCGCCCATGGCGTGACGCTTACCGCCGGCGGCTATTTCGAGCGCTTGGCGGGGTCGCGCGAGCTCAAGGTCAACTCACTCCACAGCCAAGGCATCGATCGCCTTGCCCCGCCGCTCAAGCTCGAGGCGGTCGCGCCGGACGGGCAGATCGAAGCGGTGTCGCTGCCCAAGGCGCGCTTTGTCGTCGGCGTGCAATGGCATCCCGAATTCCGCTTCGCCGAAGATCCGTTCTCGCACAAGCTTTTCGCGGCTTTCGGCGCCGCCTGCCGGGATCATGCGGCCGCGGGCCGCATGACGGCGCCGCTGTCAGCCGACTCGCTGTAACAATTCGATCAAGGTCGCGCGCTCGCGCGCCGAGAGCCGCTTGGCAATGCGCGCCTCATGCTGCTTGACGCGCCGAGCGAGCGTCTGAAATCGCGTTTGCCCCCGGCGCGACAGTTTCAGCGCATGGCTGCGACGATCGTTGGGCCGCGCCGCGCGCTCGACGAGGCCCTGGCGCTCGAGTTTGTCGATGACCGCGACCAGGGTGGACCGATCGATGCCGAGAATGCCGGCGAGCCGCGTCTGGCTCAGCCCGGCATTGGCGTCGATCAAAGCCAACACCCCGAATTGGCCCGGCGTGATATCGGCACCGTTCATCATCGCGGAGAAATCCTGATAAACCGCGGATTGCGCGCGCCGCAGATGATAGCCGAGAAGCTCGGGCAGCATGCCGAACGCAGCCGGCGGCGCGAGAGGGGCGAGGCGAGCCTTTGTCATGGCGCTACGATAAAGCCTGCATTTGCCGCATGCCAGGACCGCGAATTCGGCAAAAGCAACGCGCGCGCGAAATTTTCTCAGGGATTCCAAGAGGCTGAAATGGGCACACACGGCTGCGTGAGCAGTCCCCCGAAAACAATTGACGACGCGCCGGCAAGTCCCCACCTAAAATTCTAGAAGCGCGGCGGGCTTGCTCGCCGCCGGCCCGTAGGTGTTCCCCCGAGCCCAACGGGTCCCCCCGCAAAGGGGCTTCGAGCGCCCGGTTACCCCCCTAGCCGGGCGCTTTTTCTTGCCCGCGATCGGCCGGGCCGCGCACCCCGTCCTCCTCCCTTCGGTAAGCTTAGCCTCCGTTTGGCCGCGTAGCGCAGGCCTGTTGACCCACGTCGCTCCCGGTGCAATTGTTTGGGTACCAAACAATCTCGCAAACGCGTTGTGACCGTTCTTGAAGGACGCGTTGCGCTTTTCACGGCTGACGGAGACGAAAAAATGACCACCGGCGCTTCGAGTGCTCACGAACAAATCGATTTCGTGCATACGGGTCCCGGGACCCTCGCCGGGCGATATCTCCGCCGCTACTGGCAGCCGATTTACGTTGCCGAGAAGCTGCCGCGGGGAAGGATCGTTCCGATCCGCATCCTCAGCGAGGACCTCGCGCTCTATCGCGGCGAAAGCGGTGAGGCGCATGTCGTCAGCAACGAGTGCCCGCATCGCCTGACGCGGCTGCACATCGGTTGGATCGAAGGCGAAACGATTCGTTGCCGCTATCACGGCTGGCGCTTCGACGAGGCGGGACAATGTGTCGAGCAGCCGGCCGAGCCGAAACCGTTTTGCGATCGGGTCAAGATTGCTTCATATCCGACGCGCGAAGTCCACGGCCTCATCTTCGCTTATCTCGGCGAGGGCGAGCCGCCCGCCTTTCGTCCGCTGCCCGGCCTCGAAGACGGCGTGCATCAGGGGTGGACGCTCTCCGCCTCGGCGGAAATGATCCCGTGCAATTATTTTCAGAGTGCGGAAAACATCATGGACGATGTCCATGTGAATTTCGCGCATCGCGATCATCTCGTGAATACGGCGGCGCGGCCCTTCGTTCCCACCAAAACCTGGGGCGAGGAAACGCCCTTCGGCCTCACGCAATTCCAGGAGCGCGGCGGGAAAATCGATAAGATTCATTTCACGATGCCGAATCAGTGTTTTCTCTCGCATCAGCTGCGCACGGCGCGCGACGACAAGCCGTTCTGGTTCAAGGCGCTCTTCTGGTACGTGCCGATCGACGACGAGAGTCATCTTCACTTCCTCATCATGGTCTACCACACGAAGCGCCGCGAACGCCCGGAGGGCACGCCCATCCACGAGGAAATCGAGGCGATCCTCGCCG
>DATGLO010000419.1:0-3293 GCA_035294105.1 Allostellaceae bacterium | reverse complement strand
CACATCGTCGATCAGGACAACGCGCTTGCCGCGCATTTCATCCGGCTGCTTCACAGCGAAGGCGCCGGCGACGTTGCGGCGCCGCGCCGAAGCATTCTTGTTGCCTTGAGATGGGGTGCGGCGGCGCCGGATCAAAGACGCGGCGGCGACCGGCGGCCCGCCCGCCCGAGCGATGGCGTGCGCGAGAACCGCCGCCTGGTTGTAGCGGCGCGCGAAGAGACGGCTCCAATGCAGCGGCACGGGCAAAAGCAAATCGGCACCGGCGAGAAGTTCCGCGCCGGCACGCTGCATCCATTGCGCCAAAGGCCGTGCAAGATGGAGGCGATCGCCGTGCTTTAGCGCGAGGATGAGCTGGCGGCTCGCATCGTCATAGCGCATCGCCGCCCGAGCGCGATCGAATTGCGGCGCGGCGGCGAGGCAGGCGCCGCACAGCCCGCCGGGCCCGAGATCGAAATCGAAGGGATAGCCGCAACACGCACAGCAGGGCGCGCCGAGAAAGGTAATGCCGCGCCAGCAGGCGGTGCAAAGCGTGCCGGCGGCCGCGACGGGCACGCCGCAGCCGAGGCAGCGCGGCGGCAGCAAAAAATCGAGCAGACGGTCGCGCGCGCGGCGCAACCCTGTTGCCGGGGCGAGGGCAGACATCGACACGATTGTCATCCCCGGCGGGTGACGGGGCAAGGGCCGCGTGCCATATAGCCGCTATGGCCCGGCCCGATCCCACCATGCCGCCCGAAATTTTCGATCGCGCCGCGCTGCGCCGCCACCGCGCGCGCGCAGCAAAGCTGGGCGCACGGGCCGCCGCGGGCGGCGCCGACCCTGGATTCCTCTACCGCGAAGGCGCCGAACGACTGTGGGACCGGCTCGGCGATATCAAGCGCTCCTTCACCCGCGCCCTCGACCTCGATTCGCGCGATCCCTTCCTGCGCCGGCAATTGGCCGCCGCGGGGATCGAGACCGTTGCGGCCGGCGACAACACAGGGCTTACGCTCGACCTCGAGGCGTTGCCCTTTGCCGCCGCGACATTCGATCTCGTGACCAGCAGCCTCAGCCTGCACTGGGTTAACGACCTGCCGGGCACCTTGCTCCAACTGCGTTACATCCTGAAGCCCGACGGGCTGTTGCTCGTCAACCTCTTTGCCGGCGAAACGCTGGAAGCGCTTCGCATCGCGCTGCTCGAGGCCGAAAGCGAGATCGAGAACGGCGCCAGCCCGCGCGTTTCCCCTTTCGCCGATGCGCGCGATCTCGCCGCCTTGCTGCAGCGCGCCGGCTTCGCCTTGCCGGTGGTCGATTGCGACCGTCTCACCGTCGACTATCCCGACGCCTGGACGCTCATGCGCGACCTGCGCGCGATGGGCGAAACCAATGCCGCCATGTTGCGCCGGCGCCATTTCACGCGGCGCGCGACGTTATGGCGCGCGGCCGAAATCTACGCCCAGCGCTTCGGCGACGCGAAAGGCCGTATTCCCGCGATCTTCGACATCGTGACGCTCACGGCGTGGGCGCCGCACGCCAGCCAGCCACGCCCGCTGCGGCCCGGCAGCGCCGCGGCACGGCTGGCCGACGCCCTCGGCACGACCGAGCGGCCGGCCGGCGACAAAGCCGCTCCCTAAAGTCCCTAAAGGAAGCCAAAAACTCGTGGCACAGCACAAAGAACTCGTCGTTCCGACCGGAACGGGACAAGCGGACGCCGTCTTGCTCAGCTGCATCGACTATCGGCTCCCGGGCAAGATCGCGCGCTATATGAAAGGCCGAGGCCTTGCCGCGAATTACGACCATGTGATCCTGGCCGGCGCGTCGCTCGGCGCGACGACGACGCTTTATCCGCAATGGGAACAGACCTTTCGCGATCACCTCGATCTCGCCATCAAGCTGCATGCGATCCGCCGCGTCATCATCCTCGACCATCGCGAATGCGGCAGCTGTCGCGTGATCTTCGGCACGAATTTGGCGGGCGACGAAGAGAAAGCGCAGCATGCGCGCGAGCTGCATCGGCTGGCACGGGAAATCCATGCCACCCATCCGGCCTTGGAAGTCGAAACCTTGCTGATGTCGCTCGATGGCAGCGTCGAGACGATTGCGTAAAGCCGGCGGCTAAAGCCGTTCTTGCAAGAGCGTGACCAGCGGCGCGTCGGCCGCGGGCATAGGATAATCGCGCATCTGAGCCGGCGCGACCCAGGCGATCGTCTGGCTCTCGCGCGGCGCCGGCGTGCCTTGCCAGCGGCGGCATGCCCATAGCAGCAGCAGAATGTGAAAGCTGTCGTAGCGATGCGAGGCGAAGCCGAAGGCGACCAGATCGTTTTCGGCGACACGGAGGCCAAGCTCTTCCTCGAGCTCGCGACAGAGCGCCGCTTCCGGCGTCTCGCCGGCCGCGATCTTGCCGCCGGGAAACTCCCATAAGCCGGCCATGGCCTTGCCCTTGGGGCGCTGCTGCAGCAGCACTTGGCCGCGCGGATCGATCAGCGCGGCGCTGACGATCGGAACGATGGGTAATGGATCAGCTGCGGTAGCTGCCATTGATGTCGATATAGCGATGCGTCAGATCGCAGGTCCAGATTTCGGCGCGCCCTTTGCCGATGCCGATATCGACTTCGAGCAGGATGTCGCGTCCCGCCATGTGCCGCGCGACCGGCCCTTCATCGTAGCCGTCGACCGCGCCGCCTTTTTCCGCGATGCGCACGCCGCCCGCGGAGATCGCGAGCTTGTCGCGATCGGCTTTCTCGCCGGCCTTCCCGACGGCCATCACGATCCGGCCCCAATTGGGGTCGCCGGCCGCCAGCGCGGTTTTGACCAGCGGCGAATTGCCGATGGCGAGACCGATCTTGCGCGCCGCCTTGGCCGAGGCCGCGCCGGTGACGCGAATGGTGACGAATTTCTGCGCCCCCTCGCCGTCCTTGACGATCTGCTGCGCCAGATCGACCAATACTGCATCGAGGGCGCGGCGAAAGTCCTTGAGGCGCGGATCGGCCGCGCGCGTCACGCGCTTGTGCTTCGCCTTGCCGGTCGCGCACAAAAGAAGCGTATCGCTGGTCGAGGTGTCGCCATCGACGGTGATCGAGTTGAAGCTCTTCTCGTTGCCGGCAACGAGCAGCGCTTGCAGCACCGAGGCTGGCAGCGCCGCATCGGTGAAAACATAAGCAAGCATCGTGCCCATATCGGGCGCGATCATGCCCGAGCCTTTGGCGAAGCCGTTGATCGTCACGGCCACGCCGTCAATGGTCGCGCTCTGCGTTGCGCCCTTCGGGAACGTGTCGGTCGTCATGATGGCGCGTGCGGCGTCGCCCCAGCTTTCCGGC
>DATGLO010000418.1:0-9255 GCA_035294105.1 Allostellaceae bacterium | reverse complement strand
ACTGCCCAAACTCCTCAGAGCGGTCTGATGTACGCGCTGCCAAGCAGCGTGACGCGCAGTAATCACGCCGGCATCACTACCAACCCGCGCCCCCATGAGATCAAAACGACCTCGTCGACGAGTTCTTCAGCAGCCTGTTAGTGGAGCGAGCGCCGGAAACCTATGAGTTTCCGGCGGTCTTGCGATTCCACATTCGCAAAATGCTTGCGGCGACCCGATGCGAATGTTGGAATCAAAGCACCAAGTATTAAGCATAGCCCTTCGATACTCGGGGGATGGAAGCCTGGCGCAGGTCCTCCTTCCAATGACGATATTCGGCGATCGCGCTTTCGCGCGCTCATTGGCGGCGTCGTGCGTGCTCCACGGCGCGGTCGTCGCATTGATATTGACCGGCTGGCACATCGAGCAGCAACCGAGCGCGATGCTCAGACCGATCCCCGTCACCCTGGTCAAAACCGACGAGACGGCGCCGCCCGCAATCGCGGTGCCGCCGGCGACGGCCGATGCCGCGTCATCGCCAGCGCCTGCGGCGCCATCGCCGCCCGCGACGAAGCACGAAACCGCGCCACATTTGGTGCAACGCTCGACCCCGTCACGCAGCGCCGCTGCTCCGCCACCCAAGCCCCACCCGCAACACGACGCAACGCCGCCAGCAAAGCCAAGCGACGAGATCACCGCCTTGATCGCGGAAGGCGTCGCCGGCCGGCCCCTTACCGCCCAGCATGCGATGAACGCGGCAGGCATTCGCTCCTCCGCGCCGGTCAGCGACGATTATCTGGTGCGTCTTGCGAGCTGGCTCGCGCGGTTCCAGAGCTATCCCGCGGTTGCTGCCGACAAGCATCAGGAAGGCAAGGCCATCATCGGCTTTACCGTGGCGCGCGACGGAACCGTGCAACGCGTCTGGGTCGATCACAGCAGCGGCGTCTCGGCGCTCGATGCTGCGAGCGTCGGCATGGTGCGCGCGGCCTCGCCGGTGCCGCCGCTGCCGCAAGAATTGAGCGGCGACTCCGTCGATTTCTTTTTCCCGGTCAATTACACGCTCAGCACGTATCAGCGCTTATTCCGCTGACGGCGGCGGCGCCTGTTGCCGTCGCGGTGCGCATGCTAGATCAACGTCTATGCTCACCCTCTCGGGGATTACCTATCGCATCGGCGGCCGGACGCTGATCGATGACGCCTCGGCGCAGATCGCCGACGGCTGGAAGGTCGGGCTCATCGGCAGCAACGGAACCGGGAAATCGACCTTGCTCGATTTGATCCGCGGCGAGCGCGCGCTCGACGGCGGTACGGTCGCCATCCCGCGCGAGGCGCGCATCGGCTATGTCGCGCAGGAAGCGCCGGCCGGCGAGACGACGCCGCTCGAAGCCGTACTTGCCGCCGATACCGAGCGGCACCATCTGCTCGCGGAGGCCGAGCATACGCAAGACGCAGCGCGCGTTTCGGAAATCCACGAGCGGCTCGCGGCGATCGGCGCGCATTCGGCCGAGGCGCGTGCCGCCGGCATCCTCGCCGGGCTCGGCTTCGACCACGAGGAGCAGCAGCGGCCGCTGTCGCAGTTCTCGGGCGGCTGGCGCATGCGCGTCGCGCTTGCCGGCGTCCTCTTCGCCGAGCCGGAAATCCTGCTGCTCGACGAGCCGACCAACCATCTCGATCTCGAAGCCTCGCTCTGGCTCGCGGATTTCTTGCGGCGCTATCGCCAGACACTCATCCTCGTCAGTCACGACCGGCAATTTCTCGACGAGGTGGTGGATCACATCCTTCACCTCGGCGACCGCAAGCTGACGATGTATTCGGGCGGCTACGAGGATTTCGCGCGCGCGCGGCGCGAGCATCTGGCGCGCCAGCAGGCGCTCGCCGCGCAGCAAGAGGACGAGCGCAAGCGGCTGCAGGCCTTCATCGACCGCTTTCGCGCCAAAGCGACAAAAGCGCGCCAGGCGCAAAGCCGCATAAAGGCGCTGGCGCGGCTCGAGCCAATCTCCCTTTCCGCCGAACAGCCGCCGCTGCATCTGGCGTTCCCCGAGCCGCCCGAGCTCGCGCCGCCGCTGGTCAGCCTCTATCAGGTCTCGGTCGGCTATGAGCCCGAGAAGCCCGTCCTGCGGCGCCTCGATCTGCGGCTCGATCCCGACGATCGCATCGCGCTTCTCGGCGCGAACGGCAACGGCAAGAGCACCTTCGCCCGCCTCCTCGCCGGGCGTCTGCCGCCGATGGCGGGCGAGATCACACGTTCGCGCCGCTTCGCTTGCGGCTACTTCGCCCAGCATCAGATCGAAGAGCTCGATCCCGCGGCGAGCGCTTATGACCACCTCGCGCGGCTGATGCCGAAGGCCGTGCCCGAGACCGTGCGCGCGCGGCTTGCGCGCTTCGGTTTCGACGAGGACAAGGTCTTCGTCGCGGCGGAAAATCTCTCGGGCGGTGAGAAGGCGCGGCTGAATTTCGCGCTGATGAGCGTCGATGCGCCGCCGCTCCTCATCCTCGACGAGCCGACCAACCACCTGGATCTCGAGGCGCGCGAGGCGCTGGTCGAAGCGATCAACGACTTCGCCGGCGCCGTCGTCCTCGTCAGCCACGACTGGCATTTGCTGTCCTTGACCGCCGACCGGCTGTGGCTGGTCGCCGACGGCACGGTGAAGCCTTTCGACGGCGATCTCGAAGATTATCGCCGCATGGTGTTGGCGCCGGCCGCCGGCGATAGCGAAGCGACCAAGGCCGCGGGCAATCAGCGCCGCGAAACGCGCCGCGCCGCCGCCGAGCGCCGTCGCGAGCTCGAGCCGTTGCGCCGGCAGCTCAAAGAGGCCGAGCGCACGGTCGGCGATTTGAGCGCGCGCAAAGCCGCGCTCGATCGACGGATTGCCGATCCCGGGACTTATGAGCGCGCCGGCGATATCGCCGGCTTGCTACGAGAACAAGCGGCGCTCGCGGCCGCGCTCGGCGAGGCCGAAGCACGCTGGCTTGCCGCCGCCGAAGCGATCGAGGAAGCTCAAAGCGAAGAGGAAAGGCGATGAGCGAAGGAACCGTGCGCCGCAAGGACAAGGAAATGCCGGACGCCGAAGCGCGCGAGATGCTGGCGCGCGCCCAGCTCGCGCATTTCGCCACGGTGGGCGCGAGCGGCGATCCGTACGTCGTGCCCAACCTCTTCGTCTATGCGGACGGCTTCATCTATCTCCACACCAGCACGGCCGGCCATTTCCGCCGCAATGTCGAGCACAGCGCGCGCATTTCGGTCACGGTCGCCGAGATGGGCGCGATCTATCCCTATGGCGAATTCGAATGCGATACGACCGCGAGCTATGCGAGCGTCGTCGTGTTCGGAAACATCGGCATCGTTCCCGAGCCCGACGCGAAAGCGGCGTTCTTCGATCGCTTCCTTGCGAAATATGCCGATCCCAACTGGAACCGGCCCAAAGGCTTTTACCCGCGGCTCGATCAGGTGACCGTCTATCGCATCACGATCGAGCGCATCACCGGCAAGAAAGGCCCGCTGCCCGGACCGCAAGGACAATGGCCGGCGGTCAACATGACCAAATCGCCCGGCGCCGTGCCGCCGAAATTCGCGCGCTAGGCGGTGCCGCGCGGCGCAAGCGCCGCGATATCGACATCCCGTGTCAGCGGAAAAGCATTCTCGCACAGCGACACCGGCACCTCGTCGCCGCTTTGCCAGGCGGGGTCTTCGCAAGCCCGTCCGGCCGCGGTCAGCACGAGATGGACGGAGCGCGGGTCGTAGCGACCGAGCAGCCGCGCCATCACCGCGAGCTCGGTGACGAGGCGATGATGCTTGGCCGAGCCCGCTGCGACCATTGCGCGCAGGATCGTATCGAGGCCGCCCAGCAAGATGTCCTGCGCCTCGTCGACGCGCTCGGCGCACCGCTCGCCGCCGACGCGCGGCGGCGCCGGTCCCAGAGTCATGGAAATTTCTAACGCCCAGCAGCGCAACGCCGCAAGGAAAATGCCGCGATGCTGGACATAGCGCGTCGCGGCGATCGTTGCGACGGCGCCGGCGATCGCCGACAAGCGCCCTTGCTCGCTCAGCGGCACGGCGCCGAAATCCTCGATCAAATCGCCCATCCGCGCCTCCGTTTCGGCGCCGATGGCGCTCAGCGCCTCGAGCAAGAGCGGCGGCAGATCGGTCATTGCAGGACATGCGCGAAGAACAACACCGCAGCAATTTCGCGAAGCCGCCTTAAAGGAGGGTTGTTCCGACAACTCGCCTAAAATCCGATCTTGTTTCGCGCCGCGGCGCGCGCCGGCAATGTCTCGCGCATTTTCGACAAATGCAAATTACGAGCTTTGCTCGATTATTCGTCCATTAACACGATCGGCCTTGAATGGTGGCGCTGAGCAACAAGTCGATCCTTGGGCAGAACCGCCGGCTATGAACGAACAGAGTAACGCACTCACCGATTGGAATCTCGAAGCCGCGACGACGCTGTCGCTGCGTCGCGAGCCGGCCTGTTTCGCCTTCTTGTGCGGCGATGCCGATGCGCCGCCGCAGCCGATCGATTCGATCAATCTCGATCTCGCGTCGATCGATTACTACGCCGGCCGCGCTTCCCTCTGGGCAACGCTCGAGATCCGCTCGAGCGCTTCGAACGATCGGCCGATGGCCTTACTCGGCTTCGACGAAGCCTTCCTGCGCCCGTTCTCGCGCGCGCTCATCGAAAGCGCGAGCAATCGCACGCCTTACCGCATGACGATCCGGCATGGCGCCGAGACGCCGAAGCGCCAGCGCGTCGTCGAATATGTAACCGGTCCCGGTGTCAGCCTCGTCGAGCTGATGCTCACGCCGCAGGACGCCACCGTCACCATCTCGGGCCGCGCCGACGCCGGCGACGAGCAGGTGCTGTTCCAGCTGCCGCGGACGGATTCGTTCCTTCGCGCCTTCATCAAGATGACCTGCCAGGCCGATCAGGCGCTGCGCGACACGCTCGCCGAGAGCGAGAAGATCGCCCGCAGCCGCGCCAAGGCCAAAAACGACACGTCAAAGTAGCTGCGGCTGCGGGCCGGGGTAGACAACCGTTCCGTCGCCGCGCGGCTGCGCGCCGGGCGTGAGGGTCGCGGGCTCGCGCTTCTTGTCATCGAAAATATGCTCGACGGAATATCCCGCGGCGAGCAGATAATCTGCGACGATACGGCGGTGGCACTGCCACCACACCGCCTCGGCACACATGATGGCGACCGTCTTGTCCTGCGACATCGCCCTGAGCTGATCGAAAGCGGCACGGAATTCCGGCGTCTCGGCGTAATCGGCATAATTCCGGAACGGCTCTTGCCGCCAGAGCGTGTTGGGCGACGGCTGCCCATCGCTGCGCTTGCCGCGCCGCCCGCCGAGCTCGGGAATGTGGCGATACTCGATGCCCTCCGCCGCCAGCGCCGGCGCAAGCCTCTCGGAGTTGAAATGCGGATAGCGGCGCGATTTCGGAAAGCGCCGGATATCGGCGAGCGCATCGACCCCGGCCGACCTAAGCGCAGCGATGAACGCCGCGAGCGGCCGAGTCGAATGACCGATGGTGAAAACCGTCATGGAGGATTAAATAACCTCTCAAACGCCTGGTTGGGAGATGCGCCATGGAATTCGGGATGCAGTTCTTTCCCGATGTCGGCCCTGAGCAGAAATCGGGGCAGCAGTATTTCGACGAATGCCTGCGGCTCACCGAGCTCTGTGACCCGTATGGATGGGGGCATGTCCGCACCGTCGAGCATTATTTCAACCCTTACGGCGGCTACTCGCCCAACCCGCTGCTGTTCCTGACGGCCGCCGCCCAGCGCAGCAAAAAGGCGCGACTCATCACCGGGGCGGTGCTGCCGATCTTCAACAATCCCTTAAAGCTCGCCGGCGAGATCGGCATGCTCGATGCGATCTCGAATGGCCGGCTCGAAGTCGGTTTTGCGCGGGCGTTCCTGCCGCACGAATTCCAGCGCTTCGGCGTCTCGGTTAATGAGAGCCGCGAGCGCTTTACCGAAGGCATGGAGCAGGTACGCCGGCTCCTCGAGGAAGAAAACGTCACCGCCGAAGGCAAATTTCATTCCTTCAAGAACGTCACCTCGCTGCCGCGGCCGACGCAAAAGCCGCGCCCGCCCTTCTGGGTCGCCGCTATCGCGACGCCGCAGAGCTTCATCGACACCGGCAAGGCCGGCCACTCGATCATGGCAATCCCGATGGCCGGCGGGGCGATGAAAGAGCTCGTCGGGCTTTACCGTAACGCCTGGCGCGAGGCGGGCCACCCTGGCAAAGGCCGCGTCATGCTCGCCTTTCACCTTTTTTGCCACGAGAACCGCGACACCGCGTGGCAGATCGCGCGCGATCCGCTCAACCGCTATCTGCGCTCGCTCGTCGACGCGGCTTCGGATTGGGCGGGGATGCAGTCGAAGGATTATCCCGGCTACGACAAGATCATCGACATCCTGAGCCGCGAGACCATCGACAGCCAGGTGAAAAGCGGCGCCGCCTGGATCGGCACGCCCGACGACATCGCCAAGCAGGTCGAGGAATACGCCGAGCGCGTCGGCGGCTTCGAGAGCGCCTCGCTGCAGGTGAATTTCAACACCATCCCCTACGTCGAGGCGGAGCGCTCGGCGCGGCTCTTCGGCGAGAAAGTGTTGCCGAAATTCCTCAACCTGTGAGAAATGCTGCACTGCGACAATTTGGGTAAGGACATTTTAACCGCAAGTGCTTACCTAGTTCTCCACGCCCCTCACGTGCGGGAATAAGCACATGCCTCAATTGTCCGTTTCGACCGAACGCCGGTCGACGATCGCCTTTCTGTCGAATGCCGATATCGAGCGCATCGCGCGCGAGGCGGATGAATTCGATGCCGCCTATGGCGAGCCGATGGATCTTCTGCCGCTCGGCTCGTTCGTGCGTCTGACCGAGCGTTCGCGCGCCGCCTGAGCGCTGCTATGCTCGCCGCGATGCGGCGGGTTCTTCTCCTGGTCCTCGGATTGTTGCTGCCGGCGGTTTCGGCCGGCGCCGCAGCGCGCGCGCCCGACGAGCTTTCGATCGGCGTCACGCAGTTCGCGTCGACGCTCAGCCCGGTTATCGATCAGATGTTCATTAAGGACTATGTCCTTGGTGCCGTCGTGCGGCCGCTCGTCAGTTACGATCCCGATTGGAAGCTTGTCTGCATGCTCTGCACCGAGCTTCCGAGCTTCGATAACGGCCGCGCGCAAAAGGTCGATCTGGGCAACGGCAAGACCGGCCTCGCCGTCACCTACACCTTGCAGCCCGATGCGCGCTGGGGCGACGGCACGCCGGTCACGACCGCCGATGTCGCTTTCAGCTACGAGCTGGGCAAGAACCCGCTGACCGGCGTCGCCGGCGCCGAGTATTACCGCCGCGTGGTGAAGCTCGACATCAAGGACGACAAGACCTTCACCTTCACCCTCGATCGCGTGACCTACGACTACGCTTCGGCGGCGGCTTTTCCGATCTTGCCGACGCATCTCGAACGCGCCGCCTTCGCCGATCCGGCGCAATATCGCTTCCACACGCTGTACGATACCGATCCGACCAACCCGGGGCTTTATGACGGGCCTTACCTTATCAAGGAGCTCGTGCCCGGCTCGCACATCGTGCTCGAGCGGAATCCCTACTGGTACGGCAAGCCGCCTTATTTCCGGCGCGTCGTGATCTGGACGGTCGAGAACACGGCGGCGCTCGAAGCCAATCTGCTCGCCGGCGGGCTCGATATGGTCGCGGGGGAGCTTGGCTTCTCGCTAGACGAAGGCCTCGCCTTCGAGAAGCGCCACGGCAACGCGTTTAAAATTCTCTACAAGCCTGCCCTGAGCTACGAGCATATCGACGTCAATCTCGACAATCCCATCCTTGCCGACCTGCGCGTCCGCCAGGCGCTGCTCTACGGCATCGATCGCAAGGCGATCTCGGACGAGATCTTCGACGGCCGCGATCCGGTCGCGAACAGCTTCGTCCCGCCCCTCGACCCCGCTTATTCGGCGGATGTACCGGCCTATGGCTACGATCCCAAAAAGGCGGCCGCGCTGCTGGATGAGGCGGGCTGGAAGCTCGGGCCGGACAGGATTCGCCATAAGGACGGCGCGCCGCTGACCTTTGAGCTCGCGACCACCTCGGGCAACCGCACGCGCGAGATGATCGAGCAGGTGCTGCAGGCGCAATGGCGCCAGCTCGGCATCGACGTGCGCTTGAAGAACCAGCCGGCGCGCGTGCTGATCGGCGAGACGACCAGCCACCGCCAATTTCAGATGGCGATGTTCGCCTGGATCGGCGCCCCCGAGGAAGTGCCGCGCAGCGAGCTCTCTTCGGCCGAGATACCGAGTGCGGCGAATGGCTGGAGCGGCGAGAATTTCGGCGGCTTTAAGAATTCCGAGGCCGATCACCTCATCGACGCAATCGAAACCGAGCTGGATCGCACCAAGCGCATGGAGCTGTGGCGCCGCCTTCAGGTGCTTTACGCCGAGCAGCTTCCGGCACTGCCGCTCTACTTCCGCGCCGATCCTTTCGTATTGCCGAAATGGCTGGCCGGCGTGACCCCGACGGGCCATGACGCGCCTTCGACCTTGTGGATCGAGAACTGGCACCGGGTCGACCAGCAGGCTTCCCGATGACCCATATGGTGGCGCGCCCCCTCACCCCAACCCTCTCCCGCTGGGGGAGGGACCCGCGCAAAGCGCGGGAGTGGTGAGGGGGGAAATGTCATGACGCGCTTTGTCCTTATAAGACTACTCCAGATGATCGCCGTCATTGCGATCATGTCCTTCATCGTCTACGCGCTGATCGGCTTGATGCCGGGCGATCCGATCGACCTCATGATCTCGTCGAACCCGCATCTGACGCCGGCCGACGCCGTGCGCCTCAAGGCGCTCTATGGCCTCGATAAGCCGCTGATCGAACGCTATTTCGCCTGGGCGCGCGCGGCGCTGCACGGCGATTTCGGCTATTCGCGGCTCTATCTCCAGCCGGTTTTCGGCGTGTTGCTGCCGCGCCTCGCGAACACGGCCGTGCTCATGGGAACGAGCCTCCTCTGCGCCTACGTACTGGCGCTGCCGCTCGGCATTCTCGCCGCAAGCCGCCCCGGCTCGCGGCTCGATGCCGCCGTCAATCTCTTCTGCTTCGCCGGCATTTCCGTGCCGTCCTTCTGGCTGGCGCTGATGCTGATCCTTGTCTTCGCCGCGACGTTGGGCTGGCTGCCGGCGAGCGGTATCGAGACGATCGGCAACGGCGACGTCGCCGACCGGTTTCGCCATCTCATCCTGCCGGTCGTCACGCTCACCCTCGTCAGCATG
>DATGLO010000417.1:0-2541 GCA_035294105.1 Allostellaceae bacterium | reverse complement strand
GGGAAGCGTTTCTGCAGGATCGCGATCGACTCGTCCTTGCGCGTCAAGAGGAACTTCGCCGCCGCCGCCATCGAATGTCCCATCTTCGCGCAGATCGAGCGATGGTCCGCGCAGTATTGCGGCCGCGTCAAAATCAGACCGGCGGCGAGCGGCATGAATTCCTTGGGCTCGTTCTTGGTGCCGTCGGCGACGATCACCGCGTCGCCGCCATGCGCGAGTTCGAGCGAGTAAGGCAGGCTGAAGGAGACGCCGTCGATCGCGCCGCGCTGGAACGCCGCGATCAGCTCGTAGGCGCCGATCGAGGACAGCGTGACGTCGCTCGGCGCGAGGCCGCCCAAGCGCATGATCGTCTTCATGAAAAGATCGGCGACCGAGCCGGGGCCGCCATCGGCGATGGTGTGGCCCTTCAGGGCTTTGACGCGCTCGGCAAGCGGCGCATCGGGATCGAAATGCGCCGCCTCGGCAAGCGACTTGCGCAGCGAGGTGAGCTGGCCGCTTTGATTGTTGAGCGCGCCGATCGCCAAGAGGCGCTGGCCGCGCGCCGCGGCGCGAGTCAGCGCATCGCTGCCCGAGAGGGCGAAATCGGCCGAGCCGGCGATGACCGCATTCACCGTGGCGATGCCGGGCAGGTTGATGACCTTCACGTCGAGGCCGTTGTCGCGCCAGATGCCGGCGTCCTCGGCAATATAGGCGGCGAGGAAAGCCATGATCGCCGGCGTCTGCGCGATCACCGTCGGCTCGGCTTCGGCGGCGCGCGACTGGCCGCTGCCAGGGAGCGCGACAACGAGGAGAGCGGCCGCGACCGCGCCGACGAGGCGCAAGAAGCGCCGCGCGATAGGATCGCGCCGTGGCGCGAGCGTTGTTGCCATGACCTTGACCTCCCTGCCCCTTTCGATGCGATTTATTGCTGCGATCTTATCGCGATGGGCAAGATTTTGCGAGCGGTGCGACAAAGCGCGGGCGGCCGCGCGCCGCTCACCGCCTCAATGCCGCAAAACGCGTGGCGACAATCGCGCGGACAGGCCTATGATCGCCGGCGCCGAAGCCTATGATGACCGGCGTGCCGCGCTCGTCGAACAAGGCCCCGCCTGATCCGGGCCTCGAAGGATGAGGCAGAGATGAGGGAGATCCAGCGATGAAAGCCGTTCGCTTCCACGAGCATGGCGATCCCGAGGTCCTGAAATATGAGGACGTGCCCGATCCGGTGCCCGGCGCGGGACAGGTGTTGCTGCGGGTGCTGGCGGCGGGCGTCAACTATGCCGACGCGACGCGGCGCAGGGGCGGCAGCTCCTATCCGCGGCCGACGCCGCTGCCCTTCTCGCCGGGGAGCGAAGTGGTCGGCATCGTCGAGCAGCTCGGCGATGGCGTGACGGGCATCGCGCGCGGCGCCACCGTCATGGCCTGGCTCGGCCAGGGCGGCTATGCGGAGCGCGCCGTCGCCAATACCGCCGATCTCTTGCCGGTGCCCCAAGGGATCGAGCCGATCGAGGCGCTGGCGCTGATCATTCAAGGCCTAAGCGCGGCGCTGATCCTCAAATCGAGCGCGCGGCTCAAAGCGGGCGACAGCGTCTTGATCGAAGGCGCGGCCGGCGGCGTCGGCACGCTCGCCGTGCAGCTCGCGAAAATCTACGGCGCGGGGCGCGTGATCGGCGCCGCGAGCATGGCGGATAAGCGCAAGCTGGTCGAAAGCCTCGGCGCCGATGCGACGGTCGATTACACCAAGCAGGACTGGGCCGCCGAGGTCAAGGCGAAGAATGGCGGCCGCGGCGTCGACGTCGTCTTGGAGATGACGGGCGGCGCCGTCTTCGAGCAAGCGCTCGATTGCCTCGCGCCGGGCGGCCGGATGGTCGGTTACGGCAATGCCAGCCGGCAGCCGATGATGCTCAACGTGCAGCGCCTCTTCGCGCAGAACCAGACCGTTACCGGATTCTTCCTGAGCGGCTGCATCGCGCTGCATGCGCAGGACCGCGCCGGCTTCGTCGCGCAGTTGTTGACGGAGTTGGGCGGCTATGTGCGAAGCGGCCGGCTGCGCCTGCAGCTCGGCGGCCGCTACAAGCTCGTGCAAGCGGCCGAGGCGCACCGCGCCATCGAGAGCCGCGGCACGACGGGCAAGATCGTGCTGGTGCCTTAAAGCCCTTGCGCCGTCGCTTGTGAAATGTCGCGATCGAAAGGACAATGCCACGCTTTAGGCCGTCAGGCAGCAACAACGGGAGGAACAGATGGCATTGACGATTTACGGTCAGGCGGCGTCGCGTGCGAGCCGCGTCATGTGGCTGGCGAAAGAGCTGGGGCTGCAATACGAGAACGTGCCGCTCAACCAGCGCGCCGGCGAGACGCGCAAGCCCGATTATCTAAAGATCAATCCCAACGGTCACATTCCGGCGATCCGCGACGGCGATCTCGTCTTATGGGAATCGCTGGCGATCAACGAGTACCTCATCCACAAGCACGGCGGCCCGCTCGCCCCGAAGACGATCGAGGATTGGGGGCGGTTCTACATGTGGACCATGTGGGCGATGACGGAGGTCGAGCCGCAGGCCG
>DATGLO010000416.1:0-6128 GCA_035294105.1 Allostellaceae bacterium | reverse complement strand
CGTTCAGGCGCTGTTGCAGCTCCAGCCCGTCCATATCGGGCATTTGCACATCCGAGAGGACGCAGCCGAGCGGTATCGAGGCGGCGGCTTTGATGAATTCGACCGCGGAAGCAAAGCTCACCACCTCATAGCCGGCCGCATCGAGCTGAACGCTCAGGGAGTCGCGGACGGTATCGTCGTCGTCAATAATATAAACGCGCGCTTTCACGTCCATGTTTACCCCACGACAGGGAATCTGCCCGGGGCGCGAGAGAAAAACAAGCGTATCAACCGACTGAAATAAAACGGTATTTAGGCGCAGCTAGGTAAATTCACTTACGCAACATTGCGAATTTTGCCGCGCGCAAGGGTCGGTCAGTGTGCATCCGACATTCCGTTCGAGGCCCCTCTCAGCATGCCGGCCGCCTTTGCTTTTTTCCATCCGCGAGATGGAGCTGATCCAGCTCCGCGCGCGCACGCTCGTCCCATGCCGGCGGATGCCCTGGCGGCGCTCGACCGCATCGGCGCGGTTATGACGTTGCGACGAGACGAACGCCTATTTCTCGCGGGTGATCTCGCCGATTGCTATTTCAAGGTGCTGAAGGGGGCTATCCGCACCTGTCTTGTTCTGACCGATGGCCGCCGCCACGTCGCCGATTTCTTTCTTCCGGGCGATCTGATCGGTCTCGATGCCGCCGAGGCCTACCCGGTCGCGGCCGAAGCGGTGGTCGAGACCACGCTGATTCGCTATTCACGGCGCAAGGTCGATGCTCTGGCCGCCGCCGATCCGGCGATTGCGCAACGCCTCGTCGAGATCATGCGTGCCGGGCTGGCTGCGGCACGCGATCACATGCTCCTGCTTGGCCACATGACGGCGATCGAGCGCATCGCCTCGTTCCTTTTGACTCTGTCGGACCGTGCGGCCCAAGAGCGGATCAGCTTGCCGATGAATCGGACGGATATCGGCGATTATCTCGGGCTGACGATCGAAACGGTCAGCCGCGCGCTCAGCCAGTTAAAGATCGACGGCATGATCGTTCAGCACAACCGTCATGACCTGACAATCGTCGATCGCGCCGCACTATTGGGATTGACGAGACCCTAGGTGCCTTGGGGCGATGCGGCGCGCTCCCGGCGCCGCGGCTGAACCAACGATCAGAAGGCGCTATTGACGGCCGACGCAGGCGCGCCGGTCGGCGCCGCCATGTCCGTATCCTGCGCCTGAGCCAGTTGTTGGAACAGGTCCGGCATCCGCACGGTAAGTTGCGCGGCGACGATGATCAGAAGCACCACCGCGACCGCGGCGAGTCCGGCGTTAAGCCGCGCGCAAAACGCGTCAATGCTCTTCAAGAGAGCGGTCATCTTACCCTCCATGCCCCAAGAACCAAGAAAATCGGGCATTCGTTCCCGCAAGCGTGCTGATTAGACACCGCAACGCACCAAAAAATCGTTTACACGCATTAACGTCGTTGCGGTTTTCTGACGCACCTCGCCGAAGCCGCCTCCGCGCACCGCCTTCGCGCGCGAATACAAGCAAAACAAAGTCTTAACTCGGTCCGTGTTAAAGCGGTCCCAGGCAATACGGCGACATGACGTCTAAAACCCGAGACAATCCGCGTCGGCGAACGAAAACCCTGAAGTTCGGTATCATTATCGCGCTCGCTTCCGTCATCATGACGATGTGGGCCGTGGTCGCCGGCTCGGTTATCTCGTCGCGCCAATCCGTCATCGACAGCACCCGCCGCGACGCGGCCGATCTTGCCGGCGTTTTCGGCGGCCAGGTCTCGCACAGTTTCGATGGCGTCGCGGCAGCTATGGGCGTCGTCGGGACGCGCATGCGCGAAACGAATGGCGCCTTCGATCTTTATCGTTGGGCCCACGATCTGCCATTGATCGACGGCACGACGGTCCAAGCGATCATCGTCGATCCCAGCGGTCAGCTCGTCGCCGCGAGCAGCGATCCGCACCCGCAGCCGGTCGACCTCAGCAGCCGCGACGAATTCCGGCTCGCCTCGGCAGCGCCCGGCAACGATCTGACGATCGGGCATGATCTGGTTGGCGATCAGGGCCAGTTCCTTATTACCCTGTCGCGCCGCGTTACCGCAACCGACGGCCGCTTGCTCGGAGTCGTGATCTTTTTCGTCGCGCCGGACCGGCTCGCGGCGATGCGCAATTTCCTCGATGCCGGCGATGGCGCGGTCTTTTTGACAAGGTTGGACGGCACCGTGCTCGGCGGCTTCACCGGCAACGATCCGAACGGCGCACCGTGGCTGGGTAAGAAGCTTGCCGATGGGAGCCTTCCTTCGGACCTCGAGGCGGGTGCCCGCGGCTATTTCGTCGATGCCTCCGAGCACAGCGCCGACTCTCGGCTGCACGCGTATTACCGGCTCGAGAATTATCCAGTCATTGTCGATGCCAGCCTCGACCTCGCCGCGGCTCTCGCGCCGCAGCGGCGGCAGACGATCGTTCTGGTCGTTTTGGCCGGGATCGGTACGCTCGTGTTGCTGGGTCTATCGGTGATTCTGCTCCGCGAGGTCGGGCACCGCGCCGAGCGCGAAATTCAGCTCGCCGAGGAGCGCATGCTGTTGCAGGCGGCGAATGCGCGGCTCGCCGAGGAGCGCATCCGCCTGCGGCAAATCAATTTCGAGCTCAAGCACAGCAAAGAGCGCGCCGAGGCGGCGAATGAAGCCAAATCGCAATTCCTTGCGAATATGAGCCACGAGCTCCGGACGCCGCTCAACGCCATCATCGGCTTTTCGCAGATCATCAAGGATCAGGCGATGGGCGCCGTGGGCGTGCCACGGTATATCGAATATGCGGGCGATATTTTCTCAGCCGGCGAGCATCTGCTCGCGCTGATCAACAACGTCCTCGACATCTCGAAGATTCAGGCAGGCAAGCTCAGCCTCAAAGAAGAGCCGGTCGATCTCCACGAAACCGTTCAAGGCAGCGTGACCGCAGTCGCGGCGCAGGCTTTGAAGAACAAGGTTGCGCTGCATGTCGATCTGCCGGAGGCGCTGCCGCCGGTGCGTGCCGATGCGGTGGCGATGCGCCAGATTCTCATCAATCTGCTATCGAACGCGGTGAAGTTCACGCCTGAGGGCGGCGACGTCAAAATCGGCGTTGATCGACCGAAGGACGGTAGCCTGGAGCTGGTGATCACCGATACGGGCATCGGCATGAACGCCGACGAAATCGCAATCGCGCTCGAGCCCTTCCGCCAGGTCGAGAACGCGCTGACCAAGAAGTTCGAAGGAACGGGGCTGGGGCTGCCGATCGCGCGACGGCTTGCCGAGCTTCACGGCGGCCGGCTCGAGATCGCAAGCGCCAAGAATCTGGGGACGACGATCCGGATCCATTTGCCGCCGGATCGCGTCATCACCGCGCAGCAGGCTGCCTGACCCACGCTCGTCTCAGTGGGTCAGCAACACCGGCAGCATGCTGCTGCCGACAACCTCGCGCGTTGCGCCGCCGAAAAGGAATTCGCGCCACGGCACGTGGCCGTAGCCGCCCATGACGACTAGGTTGGCGCCCGCGTCATGCGCATCCGACAGCAATTGCTGGCCGATTCCCGCCCCGTCGACATTCGGCAAGTGCCGATGCTTGGCCGCGATGCTGTACCAGCCGAGATACTCGACGAGCGCCGCGGCACTGCCTTGATGGCGGTCGCCGATGGTGACGACCGAGACGCTGCGCGCGCTGGCGATGAAGGGAAGTGACGCCGCCAAAGCGCGCGTCGCCGCGGCAGAGCCGTTCCAGCCGATGACGATATTATCGCCGATGTCGTCGTGCGGCTGCGCCGGCGAGACCAGCACCGGCCGGCCCGAATTGATAAGCGTCTGCTCGACCACATCGGTGTGCGGCTGATCGACGACCCGCTCGGAGCGGCCCAGCACCACCAGATCGAAGAACCGGGCGCGGCGGGCGACCAAGGTCGGCGCGTACCCGATTTC
Organism: Allostellaceae bacterium; assembly: GCA_035294105.1. Classification (GTDB taxonomy): domain Bacteria; phylum Pseudomonadota; class Alphaproteobacteria; order ATCC43930; family CGMCC-115725; genus CAIKMD01. The sequence goes on along the minus strand of DATGLO010000416.1, from coordinate 2,196 downwards.
TTCGCGCCAGACAGCCGAAGCCGCAATCTTCTCGGGCGGGCCGAGCGACGGCGAAGCGCTGACCGTAATCTGATGCCGCGCGATGGCCGCCTCGAATCCGGCTTTGGTCTTGGCGGCAATCGTGTCCGAATCTTTTACGAAGCGATCGACGAAATCGCCCGACATCGAGGTGCCGAAGCTGTCGGTTGAATAGGTGAAGAGGTCGCGCGGATCGGGTTTCGCGTGGAATGCTTCGAGGTGGGCGCCGAAACGGTGGGCAAAACGGCAAGCGAGCTCGATCGTGCCATCGCTGGCGCTGCCGCCACTGGCGGCGGCGAGAATGGTTTTGAAGGTCATGGCGTCTCTCCTTGCCACTGCGGCCCCCATTATAACCCGATCTTTTCCGGCGCGATGCCGGCGTCGGAAGGGCCGCTGAGGCAGAGCGCGCCAGCCCCTATCTGGGTTCCGGCTTGAATTCGATGATAAGGTTGCGCAGCGGCATGTCCCCGATATTGCGCACGGTGTGAATGACGGGCTCGCGCCAATTGACGATGCCCGGCTGGAGCGGTTGCCGCGGCGGATCGAAGGTTTGCTCGAGCATCGGCCCGTTGTTGAGCCGGATCTCGACGCGCTGGCAATGGCTGTGACGCGGCCGGACATCGCCGACCGCGAGGGCTTCCTCATAGATGAAGAACCGCTCGCCCTCGTAGAGCATGGTGTTTTTCGCCGGCGGAATGATCTCCGGCGGCGCTTTGACCGGCGGACGGTCGGGCTTGAGCGCCACCTCGAAAAAAGTGGCGCCGGCCGGAAGCTGGTAGGAATCGCCGGGCCCGAAGACGAAGAACTCGCCGCGCTCGAGGCTCTGCAGCGCGTCGCCCGCCATGAAAGAAAGCGGCGCCATCGCCACGATCACGCGATCGGTCGCGACCCCCGCAAAGGGAGTCTTGTTGCGGCTGACGCGGACGTAATCGTTCTCGAGCGCGATCTCGGGCGGAAGCAGCGGGCCGTCGGCGCTCATAACGGTCTCGTCCGGAACCCGCGCCCGCTCAGTTGTTCTTTGCGTAGGATTTGTCGAAGCGCGGGAAGACCTTCTTGATGTTGGTCTCAAAGATCTTCTTGCGATCCGCGTCCGAGATAGCCGCCGCGTCGATATAGCGCTTGGTGTCGTCGTAATGATGGCCGGTATTCGGATCGATGCCGCGCACCGCGCCGATCATCTCCGAAGCGAAGAGAATATTGTCGATCGGTACGACCTTCGTCAGCAGATCGATGCCCGGCTGGTGATAGACGCAGGTGTCGAAGAACACGTTGTTCAGCACCAGCTCGCTGAAGGGCGGGCGCTTTTGATCCTGCGCGAGGCCGCGATAGCGGCCCCAGTGATAAGGCACGGCGCCGCCGCCATGCGGGATGATGAAGCGCAGGGTCGGGAAATCCTTGAAGATGTCCGACATGATGAACTGCATGAAGGCGGTGGTGTCGCCGTTGATGTAGTGCGCGCCGGTCGTGTGGAAGTTCGGGTTGCACGACATGCTGACATGGATCATCGCCGGCACGTCGAGCTCGACCATCTTTTCGTAGAAGGGATACCACCATTTCTTGTCCGTCATCGGCGGGTCGGTCCATTTGCCGCCCGACGGATCGGGGTTGAGGTTGCAGCCGATGAACCCGAACTCGTTGACGCAGCGCTCGAGCTCCTTGATGCAATTGGCCGGCGGCACGCCCGGGGTCTGCGGCAGCTGCGCCACGCCGATGAAGTTCTTGGGGAAAAGCTTCACGACGCGGTGGATGAGGGTGTTGCAGACGTCGGTCCAGACCTCGCTGGTCTTGACTGTGCCTATGTGATGGCCCATGCCGGCGGCGCGCGGCGAGAATATCGTCACGTCGCTGCCGCGCTCCTGCTGCATCTTGAGCTGGCCGTTCTGGATCGTCTCTTTGATCTGGTCGTCGCTGATCTTCAAGGGCGCCGGCGTGTCGTTGCCCTTGATCTGCTCGTCGCGGAAGGCCTGGAGCTCTTTCGGCGCGGTGGTGTAATGGCCGTGACAGTCGATGATCATCTTTGACCTCCCGTATTTTGCGGCGATGCTATGAATTGCGTCGCAGCTTGTCAAACCGCAAGCCCGTGGGAATTAAGCGGTTTTGAGTGGGACGCACGGCTCTGCTAGCATGCGTGCAGGCTTCAGATTCGGGAGGAACGGTATGGCCGACATTCCGCGGTTG
>DATGLO010000415.1:0-3925 GCA_035294105.1 Allostellaceae bacterium | reverse complement strand
CGGACGACGCGCTCCTTGCCGCGGTGCTGGTCAAGCTCTTCGGCGACCGCCAGCTCCGCATCGGCGAAGAGGTGATCGCCTACCTGTTGCCGCGGATCGAGCGCTCCTTCGCGTCGGCGCAAGAAATCGTCGCCGCGCTCGATCGCGCGGCACTGGCAGGCCGGCGGCCGGTGACGGTGAAGCTCGCGCGCCAAGTCCTCAATCGGGATCCAATTCGGGATCGCGATTGAGCGATTTCGGAGTCTGATAGTCGATCAGTTTCGCGCTGCGCGGGCGCAGCGCTTCCCAGGCAACGCCGAGTCGCAATACCGCGAGGGCGGCGGTCGGAAATGCTTCGGCCAGACCGCCGCCCTCGCCGGCGAGCGTCAGCGCGAGCTGGTGCAGGCCGGGATTGTGTCCGACCAGCAGAACGCTATCGGCGGCGCCGGGCAATTCGCGCAAGCGCTCGATCAGGTGACCGGGCGAGGCCAGATAGAGCCCGTCCTCGTAGAGCACCTTCGGCGCGGGGCGCAGCGACGGCAGAATCTGGTCGAGCGTCTCGCGCGTGCGCCGGGCGCTCGAGCAGAGGACCAGCCGCGGGGCGGGAGCGAGCATAGCGAGATAGTCGCCCATGGCGGCTGCAGCTTTTCGCCCGCGCTTGGCGAGCGGGCGCTCCACGTCGCCGTTTTTGTCTTCCGCCGCGGCCTTGGCATGGCGAAGAATATATAATATTTTCAAATAATTATGCTTTCTCGCCGGCATTCCGTCTGAACGGATCCTGCAATGACATCTTCATATCACCGTTATAGACTGACCGCACGATCCCAAATCCCAGATGGAGCGATGTCTTGGTGCAGGCGACGACCGCGCAGGAAGCAGCGACTTTCGACCACGGCGTGCCCGAACGGTTCATCAACCGCGAGCTGTCCTGGCTCGCCTTCAACGAGCGCGTGCTCGCCGAAGCCGATAATCCCCGCCAGCCCTTGCTCGAGCGGCTGCGCTTCCTCTCGATCTCGGCGAACAATCTCGACGAGTTCTACATGGTCCGCGTCGCCGGCCTCAAAGGCCAGGTGCTGGCCGGGGTTTCGACGCCCAGCGAAGACGGGCTGACGCCGGCGCAGCAACTCGAGGCGATCGGCGCGCGTGCCGGCAAGCTGATGCGCGACCAGGCCGAGACGCTGAAGGTGCTCCGCGCGCTGCTCGCCGAGGCCGGGCTGTCGGTGATCGAGCCCGACGAGCTGTCGCCCGAGGACCGCGCTTTCGTCACCGAGCGCTTCTGGGCCGATATCTTCCCCGTGCTAACGCCGCTCGCGGTCGATCCGGCGCATCCTTTCCCGTTCATCGCCAATTGGGGCTTGGGGCTCGCCCTGCAGCTCGCGCGCGGCAGCGACGGCAATCGCATGGAAGGCCTGCTGCTCTTGCCGGCAAGCCTGGCGCGCTTCGTGCGACTCCCGGGCAAGGCGATCCGCTTCATCCGGCTCGAAGAGGTCATCGGCCTTTTCCTCGATCATCTCTTTCCCGGTTTCTCCGTTATCGGCAAGGGCATGTTCCGCGTCCTGCGCGACAGCGAAGTCGAAATCGAAGAAGAGGCCGAAGACCTGGTGCGCCTCTACGAAAGCGCACTGAAGCGCCGCCGCCGCGGCAATGTCATCCTGCTGTGCGTCGAAGCGGCCATGCCCGACGATCTGCGGCAATTCCTCGAAGAGCGACTCAACGTCTCGGCCGACGACGTTATCGCGATCGACGGTCCGCTCGGCCTCTCCGATCTGCGGCGGCTGATCGTCGCCGAGCGGCCCGATCTCACTTACACCCCCTATAATCCGCGCTTTCCCGAACGGATTCGCGATTACGGCGGCGACTGCTTCGCGGCGATCGGCGCCAAGGACATCATCGTCCACCATCCTTACGAAAGCTTCGACGTCGTCGTGCAGTTCATCCGTCAGGCGGCGCGCGATCCGAACGTCGTCGCGGTCAAGCAGACGCTCTATCGCACCAGCGACGACAGTCCCATCGTCCGCGCCCTGATCGAGGCGGCCGAAGCGGGCAAGTCGGTGACGGCGCTGGTCGAGCTCAAGGCGCGGTTCGACGAGGAAGCGAATATCCGCTGGGCGCGCGATCTCGAGCGCGCGGGCGTGCAGGTGGTCTATGGCTTCATCGCCTTGAAGACGCACGCCAAGGTCTCGCTGGTCGTGCGCCGCGAAAACGCCGGCTTGCGTTCTTACGTGCATTTCGGCACCGGCAATTATCACCCCTACACCGCCAAGGTTTATACGGATCTCAGCTTCTTCACGACTGATGCCGCGCTGTGCCGCGACGCGCAGCGGCTCTTCAACTACATGACCGGCTATGCGACGCCGGCGAAGCTCGAGAAGATCGCCGTTGCGCCCCTGACGCTCCGGCAAAAGCTGGGCGAGCTGATCGACAACGAGATCGATCACGCGCGCGCCGGCCGGCCCGCCCATATCTGGGTCAAGCTCAATTCGCTGGTCGATCCGGCGATGATCGACCACCTCTATCGCGCCTCCGGCGCCGGGGTGAAGGTCGAGCTCATCATTCGCGGCATCTGCTGCCTCAGGCCCGGAGTGCCCGGACTTTCGGAGAACATCCACGTCAAAAGCATCATCGGCCGCTTCCTCGAGCACGGCCGTATCGCCTGTTTCGGCAACGGCCACGCGCTGCCTTCGCCCAAAGCCAAGGTCTTTATCTCGTCGGCCGACTGGATGCCGCGCAATCTCGACTGGCGCGTCGAGTCGCTGGTGCCAATCGAGAACGAGACGGTTCATCGCCAGGTCCTCGAAGAAATCATGGTGCATTCGCTGCAGGACGAGGCGCAGAGCTGGGACCTCGATTCGGAAGGCGTCTATCACCGCGTCAGCAACGATCCCGATGCGTTCAGCGCTCATAACTACTTCATGACGAATCCCAGTCTTTCGGGCCGCGGCAGCGCATTGCAGCAGCGGCGCGCGACGCCAAGGCTTGTCGCGAGAAGGAACGCGCGCTAGTTTTTGTTCATGGCGAACCGCCGCCCCGCACCGGCGATCGAAGCGACGACCCAACCGGACTGCGTCGCGGTTATTGATATCGGTTCGAATTCCCTTCGCCTTGTCGTCTATGACGCACCCCGCCGCGCGGCGCGGACCTTGCTCAACGAGAAGGTCATGTGCGGCCTCGGCCGCGGCTTGGAGAAAACCGATCGTCTCAACCCCGAGGGCGTTGCGCTCGCCAAAGCCAATCTCCAGCGTTTCATCGCGCTGGCGCGCGCCGCCGGCGCGTCGCGGCTCGACGTGCTCGCGACGGCAGCGGTGCGCGATGCCGAAGACGGCGCCGCCTTCGTCAATGACATCGAAAAGCGGTTCTCGATTCGCGTGCGGGTGCTGCCCGGCGCGGAGGAGGGGCGGCTGTCCGCGCTCGGCGTGCTCGCGGGCATTCCCGAAGCTTCGGGTGTCGTCGGCGACCTCGGCGGCGGCAGCGTCGAGCTCGCGGCCATCGGCAATGGCCGGGTCGGTGCGGTGTCGACCCTGCCGATCGGCCCGCTGCGGCTGATGGAAGAAGCCGGCAACGAGAAAGAGCTCAAGGACGTTATCGACCGCCACCTCGAAAGCGCCGGCTGGCTCGGCCGCCTCGAGGATCCGCGCTTTTATGCGGTCGGCGGCGCCTGGCGAGCGATCGCCCGCATCCATATGGAGCAGCACGGCTATCCGCTCCACATCATCCAAGGTTACACGCTCGCGCGCACCGAGGCGCAGAATTTCCTCGAAATCATGGCGCGTCAGTCGCGCAAATCGCTCGAGAAAATTACCGGCATCTCGCGCAAGCGCCTGGAAGTCGTGCCGCTGGCCGCGCGGGTCTTGAGCCGGATCATGCGTCGCACCGGCGCACTCGAACTCGTATTCTCGGCGGCGGGCTTGCGCGAGGGGCATCTCTACAGCCTGATGGGCGCGGAACA
>DATGLO010000414.1:0-3836 GCA_035294105.1 Allostellaceae bacterium | reverse complement strand
ATTCTCGCCGCCGAAGGTGACGAAGCTGTCGTGACGCGACAGCCGCCCGCCCAAGGTCAGCACGAAGCTTTCGTAGCGCGCATCTTTGGCAAGCGCAGCACGCACCTGGCCGAAATGGACCGCTTCGATGCTTTCGTCTTGCAGCTTCGCGTGTCGCAAAGCCGCACCGGCTGCAAGATCGACGACGGCGACGGCGTTGGTCCAGTAATGACCATTGCCGGCAAAGGTCTCGATCACCGTCGCGCGCGCGCCGGCGCCGAGCCGGATGAGGTTGCGGAGATGGAATGCACTATCGGCCGCGTCGCCGAGATGGATGATCTCGACGGGCTTATCCAGCGTTAGGGCCGCATCGAGCGCCAGAACGAATCCGTCGCCGAACATGGCGGCGTTCAGCGAGGCAAAAGCCTGGCCGCCGGCCAAGTCGGTCTGATCGAGCAGCCGCGCCGCGAGCGCGCCGTCGCTCGCCGCGATCTCCGCTGTGCTGCCGAGCACTGCGCCTTGCGGCAGCACGCCGATCTTCGAGAGTTCGGGCGAGAACCGTCCGTTCACCAGCACGACGCGATGCGTCTCGCCGGCGAAGAGATGGCGCGCGATATCCGCTTTCCCCGCTGGCTTGATCGCTGTCGAAAAACGCGCGCTTTGCAACGGCCGCAGGTCGGTGAAGCGCCAGGCCTCGTCGCGGCGCGTCGGAAAGCCAATCTCTTCGAAGCGCGCGAAGGCCTCGCGCCGCTTGTCCGCGAGCGCGCCGGTCGGCGCGAAGGCTGCGCGATAAGGCGCCGTTTCAGGTTTGGCACTCATTCGATGCCTCAGGCCGCGGCGTCGCCGAGAATGGCGTAGCCGCCTTTCTCGAGCTCGGCGGCGAGACTCTTATCGCCCGATTTGACGATCTTGCCGGCGCTCAGCACATGGATCTTGTCGGGCTCGACGTAATCCAAGAGGCGCCGGTAATGGGTGATCAGCACCATTGCACGCTGCGGCGAGCGCAGCTTGTTGATGCCGTTCGCGACGAGGCGCAGCGCGTCGATGTCGAGGCCGCTATCGGTTTCATCGAGCAGGCAGAGCTTCGGCTCCAGCATCGCCATCTGGAAAATCTCGTTGCGCTTCTTCTCGCCGCCCGAGAAGCCGACATTGACGCCGCGCTGCAAGAGATCGTCGCCGATCTCCAGCTCTTTCAGCTTGGCGCGGACGGATTTGAGGAATTGCCCGGCGTCGAGCTCGGGCTGGCCGCGCTCTTTGCGCACCGCGTTGAGCGCGGCGCGGAGGAAATACATGTTGTTCACGCCCGGAATCTCGACCGGGTACTGGAAGGCGAGGAACACACCGGCCCGCGCCCGCTCGTCGGCACCGAGCGCCAAGAGGTCGGCGCCCTCGAAGCGCACGCTGCCCTCGGTGACTTCATAGCCAGGCTTGCCCGAGAGCACGCCTGCAAGGGTGCTCTTGCCCGAGCCGTTCGGCCCCATGATGGCATGCACCTCGCCGGCTTCGACATCGAGGTCGATGCCTTTGAGGATCTCGCGTCCTTCGGCAATTTTCGCGTGTAAATTTTTGATTTTCAACATTTCATGATCAGCCTAATTGGCTTTGTTTGGTAATTTTCAGGTTTCGCTTTAGCCGACGCTGCCTTCGAGGCTGACCGCCAACAGCTTTTGCGCCTCGACCGCGAACTCCATCGGAAGTTCTTTCAGAACTTCACGGCAGAATCCATTGACTATCAAAGATAATGCATCTTCCTTCGATAGGCCGCGCTGCTGGCAGTAGAAGAGCTGATCGTCGCTGATCTTCGAGGTCGTCGCCTCATGCTCGACCCGGGCCGTAGGATTGCGGACCTCGATATAGGGGACGGTATGGGCGCCGCAGCGGTCGCCGATCAGCAGCGAATCGCATTGCGTGTAGTTACGCGCGTTCTGGGCGCGCGGCTGCATGCGCACCAAGCCGCGATAGGTGTTCTGGCCTTTGCCCGCCGAGATGCCCTTCGAGATGATCGTCGAGGTCGAATTCTTGCCGAGATGGATCATCTTGGTGCCGGTATCGGCCTGCTGGAAATTGTTGGTGATCGCGACCGAGTAGAACTCGCCGACCGTATCGTCGCCTTCGAGGAGGCAACTCGGATATTTCCACGTGATCGCCGAGCCGGTCTCGACTTGGGTCCAGGAAATCTTCGCCCGCGCGCCGCGGCAGGCGCCGCGCTTGGTGACGAAGTTGTAGATCCCGCCCTTCCCTTCGGCATCGCCGGGATACCAGTTCTGGACGGTCGAGTATTTGATCTCGGCATCTTCGAGCGCGACCAGCTCGACCACGGCGGCGTGAAGCTGGTTCTCGTCGCGTTGCGGCGCGGTGCAGCCTTCGAGATAGGAGACGTAAGCGCCCTTATCGGCGACCAGCAGCGTGCGCTCGAACTGGCCGCTCTTCGCCGCATTGATGCGGAAATAGGTCGAAAGCTCCATCGGGCAGCGCACGCCCGCCGGCACGTAAGCAAAAGACCCGTCGCTGAAGACCGCGGAGTTGAGCGCGGCGAAGAAATTATCGCCCTGCGGCACGACCGTGCCGAGATATTTGCGCACGAGATCCGGATGCTCGCGCACTGCCTCGCCGAACGAGCAGAAAAGGATCCCAAGCTCGCCGAGCTTCGCCTTGAACGTCGTTGCGACCGAGACGCTGTCGAACACGGCATCGACCGCGACGCCGGCGAGCGCCGCGCGCTCGCTCAGCGGGATGCCGAGCTTCTCATAGGTTTTGAGCAGCTCGGGATCGACCTCGTCGATCGATTTCGGCCCCTTTTTCGGCGCGGAATAATAGCTCGCCGCCTGATAGTCGATCGGCGCGATCCGGAGCTTCGCCCATTCCGGGCTTTCCATCTTCTGCCATTGACGGAAGGCCTCGAGCCGCCAATCCAATAGCCATTCCGGCTCATGCTTTTTGGCCGAGATGAACCGGACGGTGTCTTCGTTGAGGCCCGGCGGTGCGCTCTCGCTCTCGATGTCAGTGACGAAGCCGTATTTGTAGCCTTCGTTGGTGACGGAGCGGACGGTCTCCAGGCTGTCGTCGGGTGCTGTCATCATGATTCGCAGTTACGGTGTCGCTGTGGGCCGGTCCGGCAATGCGGGACGCGTCGGCGGCAGGCCAAAGGGATTGGCCATCTCGGCCAGGGTGATCGCGCCGAGCGCCGTGCTGACTGCCATGTTGATGCGGTGCCAATGCGGCCGAGTCGAGCAGAAGGCGCTGCGCTTGCAATCGTCATGGATGGTGCATTGCGTGACGCCCATCGAGCCGTCGATCGCGCTCACGACCTGCACCACCGAGATGGTGCCGGAATCGCGTGCCAAGCGATAGCCGCCGGCCGCGCCGCGTGCGCCGGCAACGATGCCGGCATGGGCGAGCGTCTTCAGAATCTTGGCGGCCGTGGCACGTGGCAGGCTGGTCTCTTGCGCCAGCACCGCCGCGGTCATCTGGCGGTCGGGATGCATCGCGAGATGCGTCGCGATAATGACCGCGTAATCGGCGAGTTTCGATAGGATGACCATCTGCGACGACCGAGCTCCGCTTCTTACAATTAGGACTACGGCGGTCCTGTTTGTAAGATCGGCAATAAACCCTAAGCGTCAAGGCCCTGCAACCATTATTTTGGCCTTGCCGCGGCGGAATCCGGCGCAAATTCGCGCATCCCGGTGGCTCGCAACGAGGAGCCCGTTGCCGACCGCGAAAAAGGCGAAAACGGAGATACGAACGGAGGGACTGACCCTCGCTGTTGCGCCTACGACGCCGACGGCTACACCATCATTTCGCCCCAGGCCGCCGCGGCCATAACGCGCTACGTCGCTAACCTACAAGCAGCGGGC
>DATGLO010000413.1:0-3485 GCA_035294105.1 Allostellaceae bacterium | reverse complement strand
CCAGCTATGGAGCATGCGCAGCGGGCCGAGCTCGCGCGATTGCGCCAAACCGCGCAGCTTTTGGATGCGCGGCTCGAAGCTGTTCTTGACGTTGACGCCGAGCAGCACCTTGTGGCGCTCGGCGGCGGCAATCATCGCTTCCGCTTCCTCGAGCGTCACCGCCATCGGCTTTTCGATCAACACATGCTTGCCGCGCTCGATCGCCAAGGCGGCATGCTCGGTATGGAAGCGCGTCGGCGTGCCGATATAGATGAGATCGACGGCCGGGCAGGCGCAAATCTCGGTGACGGAGCGAAAGGTCGCCGCGCCGGGATAATCCCGCGCGAACCGTCCCAGAATCTCCGGGTCGATGTCGGCCGCGGCGACAACATTGAAATCGGGGTTGCGCGCGAAGGCCGGCAGCATATTGACCGCTGCGCCGCCGATGCCCACGATGCCAACGCCGAGAACGCGCTGCTGCCGCCCGCTCATTTTCCCTTCCTGCCCGCCGACGTTACTCCGAGCGCCCGCGCGCTACGAATCAACTTATGTTCCGCGGCGCGGGGCATCGGAGCTCGGGCGCACCCTTGCTATTTCGCGGTGCGGCAGATATAACGCGCGGCTCATCCGGACAGCTGGCTCAAACGGGCATGCCTCGCTGTCCTTTGTGCTAAATCCTTGATGCGAAAGGATATGAAATGCCCAAGATGAAGACCAAGAGCGGCGCGAAGAAGCGCTTCTCGCGCACGGCCACGGGCAAAATCAAGGCCGGGGTCGCCCATAAGCGCCACCGCCTGATCTCCAAGCCGAAAAGCATGAAGCGCAAGGCGCGCGGGAGCTTCGTCCTGCGCGACGGCGATGCCAACCTCGTGCTCACCTACATGCCGTATATGAGGTAGGCCCATGGCCCATGTGAAACGCGGCGTGACGGCGCATGCCCGTCACAAGAAAGTCCTGAAGCTCGCGAAAGGCTATCGCGGCCGCGCGTCGACCAGCTTCCGCGTCGCCATCGAAAAGGTCGAGAAAGGCCTGCGCTACGCCTATCGCGACCGGCGCGCCAAGAAGCGCAATTTCCGCGCCCTTTGGATTCAGCGCATCAATGCCGGCGCGCGCGAAGGCGGGCTCACCTATTCGCAATTCATCAACGGCCTGAAGCGCGCGGGCATCGAGCTCGACCGCAAGGTGCTCGCCGATCTGGCGGCGCGCGACGCGGCGGCGTTTCAGGCGATCGTGGCCCAGGCACAAGCGGCGCTCACCCAGGCCTGAGGGCCGCGGTGATGGATAGTCTCGACACCGTCCGCGAGGACTGGCTGCGCCAGATCGCGGCGGCATCGGACGCGGATGCGCTCGAGCAGTTGCGTGTCGGCATCTTGGGCCGCAACGGCCAGCTCACCGCGCTATTGAAGACGCTCGGCACGCTCGCGCCCGATGAGCGCAAAGCGCGCGGCGCCGCGCTCAATGCGCTCAAGGGCGTCGTCGAAGAAGCGCTCCGCACGGCGAAGCAAAAGCACGACAGCGCCGCGCTCGATCAGCGGCTGAAAGAAGAGCGCATCGACGTCACCCTGCCGGTCAAGGCCGAGAATGACGGCCGCGTCCATCCGATCAGTCAGACGATCGACGAGCTGATCGCGATTTTCGGCGAAATGGGCTTCACCGTCGCCGAAGGGCCGCATATCGAGGACGACTTCCACAATTTCACGGCGCTCAATATTCCGCCCGAGCATCCGGCGCGGCAAGAGCACGACACTTTCTATCTGACGCCGCGCGCCGCCGACGGCAGCCGCAAGGTGCTGCGCACGCATACCTCGCCGGTGCAAATTCGCACGATGATGGCGACGAAGCCGCCGATCCGCATCATCGTGCCCGGCCGCACCTTCCGCAGCGATCACGACGCGACGCATTCGCCGATGTTCCATCAGGTCGAAGGGCTGGTGATCGAGAAGAACATCCATATGGGGCATCTCAAAGGCTGCCTCATCGATTTCTGCCGCAGCTTCTTCGATGTCGACGATCTGCCGGTGCGTTTCCGGCCGAGCTATTTCCCCTTCACCGAGCCTTCGGCCGAGGTCGATATCGGCTGCTCGCGCGAAGGCGGCGGTCTCAAGATCGGCGCCGGCGCAGATTGGCTCGAAATCCTCGGCTGCGGCATGGTGCATCCGAAGGTGCTGCAAAATTGCGGGCTCGATCCGGCCGAGTATCAGGGCTTCGCCTTCGGCATGGGGATCGAGCGCATCGCGATGCTGAAATACGGCATTCCCGATCTGCGCACGTTCTATGAAAGCGATCTGCGTTGGCTCCGGCATTACGGCTTCGCCGCGCTCGATCAGCCGTCGCTGGTGATGGGCGCGGGATGAAGACGACGCTCGCCTGGCTGAAAACGCATCTCGATACGGAGGCCTCGCTCGACGAGATCGTGTCGCGCCTCGTCCTGCTCGGCATCGAGGTCGAGGGTGTCGAGAACCGCGCCAAGGATCTCGCCGGCTTCGTCATCGGCCATATCGTCGAGGCCAAGCCGCATCCCAATGCCGACCGCTTGAAGCTCTTACAGGTCGATGCCGGCAAGGGCGTGGTCGAGGTCGTCTGCGGCGCGCCCAATGCGCGCGCCGGCCTCACCGGCGTTTTCGCCACGCCCGGTGTCACCATCCCGCGCAACGGCATGGTGCTGAAGGTCGGCGAGATTCGCGGCGTCAAATCGAACGGCATGATGTGCTCGGGCTACGAGTTGAAGCTCAGCGAGGATCACACCGGCATCATCGAACTGCCGGGCGAGCTCAAGCCGGGGACGAGTTTCGCGAGCGCGATGGGCCTCGACGATCCGGTCATCGACGTGAAGATCACGCCGAACCGTGCCGACTGTCTCGGCGTGCGCGGCCTCGCGCGCGATCTTGCCGCCGCGGGTCTCGGCAAGCTGAAGCCGCTCGACACCGCACCCGTCGCCGGCAGTTTCGACTCGCCGATCGAGGTGCATCTCGAAGGGCCGGACGAGAAAGCTTGTCCGCTGTTCCTCGGCCGTCTCGTTCGCGGCGTGAAGAACGGCCCGAGCCCGCGCTGGCTGCAGGATCGCCTCTCGGCGATCGGCTTGCGGCCGATCTCCGCGCTGGTCGATGTGACGAATTTCATGACCTACGACCTCGACCGGCCGCTGCACGTCTTCGATGCGGAAAAACTCGCCGGCAATCTGATCGTGCGCGGCGGCCGCGCCGGCGAGCAGCTTGCCGCGCTCAACGGCAAGACCTATGCGCTCGACGAGAGCATGACCGTTATCGCGGACAAGACCGGCGCCTTGAGTCTCGGAGGCGTCATCGGCGGCGAGCGCAGCGCCTGTGGCGAAGGCACGACCAGCGTCTTCATCGAAGCCGCCTTGTTCGATCCCGTGCGTACCGCCGCGACCGGGCGCAAGCTGCAACTGCAAAGCGATGCGCGCTATCGCTTCGAGCGCGGCATCGATCCCGAATTCACGGCGGCGGGTCTCGAGGTGGCGACGCGCCTCATTCTCGAAATCTGCG
>DATGLO010000412.1:0-10522 GCA_035294105.1 Allostellaceae bacterium | reverse complement strand
GATTCTCGTAAGGGCCGGAAAGATAGCCTTTGAGGCTGCAATAGATGAGGCGCGGATTGAGGCCGCTGAGCGCGTCATAGCCGCAACCCAAGCGCTCCATCGTGCCGGGCGCGTAATTCTCGAGGACGATATCGGCGCGCGCGACAACGCGACGCATCACGGCGCGGCCGGCATCGCTCTTCAAGTCGATCGCGAGGCTGCGCTTGTTGCGCGCGAAGTAATTGAAGAAGCCCGAACCGAAGCCGCCGAGCGCGCGCGTCACGTCGCCGCCCAAGGGCTCGACCTTCACCACATCGGCGCCGAGATCGGCGAGCACCAGCCCGCCCGACGGCCCCATCACATTCTGGGTGAATTCGAGCGCGCGCAATCCGGCGAGCGGCAAGGGAGGATCAGACATGCGGGAGCAACGGGTTGCGAGCCATCGAGTGCAGTTTACAATGCGCTGCAACAGAAAGAAGGATATGGCGCATGGCCAAGCTGGCCGCCGCTTTTGCGTCCTCGCACAGCGTGATGCTGACCTGCGAGCTCGAAGACTGGCTGACGAAGTTCCGCGACCGCGACGATCGCCTGCCGTTCTACGACAAGCTCGGCCGTCCGCTCACTTGGCAGCAGGTGCTGGCCGAGGCGCCGCCCAACGCCGCTTCGCTGATCGCGCCCGAGGCGATCACGGCGCGCTACCACGAGACGCAGCGCGCGATGGACCGCATGGGCGAGGAGCTGCGCGGCGCCAGGCTCGATGCGCTGATCATTTGCGGCGACGATCAGTACGAGCTCTTCCACGACGACAACATGCCGTCGATCGCGATCTATTACGGCGACGCGATCGTCAATGTCGCGCAGCCGCCCGAGCCCGATCCCGATTGGTATAAGCGCGCGCAGCAGCGCCGTGCCGAGCCGAAAGCGCCCGTGACCTATCCCTGCCACGGCAAGCTCGCGCTGCATCTGATCGAAGGACTTTGCGCGAAAGGCTTCGATATCTCGGCAGTGAAGACGATCCCGCCGCAGGAAGGCGAAGGCCACGCCTATTCCTTCGTCCATCACCGCTATCTGCATGGGAGCCCGGTGCCGATCGTCCCCGTCTTCCTCAACACCTACAACCCGCCGAACCAGCCGGTACCGCAGCGCTGCGTCGAATTCGGCCGCGCCGTCGGCGAGCTGGTCGCCGCGTTCCCCGACGACATCCGCGTCGGCATCATGGGCTCGGGCGGGATGAGCCATTTCCGCGTCGAGGAGGATCTCGACCGCGCGGTCTTGGATGCGTGCAAGCGCAAGGACATTGCCTTCCTCGGCGCGCTACCGCCTTATCGGCTGCTCGCCGGCAGCTCCGAGATCCGCAATTGGATCGTCGCCGCGGCGGCGGCCCAGCATCTCGACGTCACCTGGTCGGCCTATATCCCCGGCTATCGTACCTTGGCCTTGAGCGGAACCGGGCTGGGTTTTGCCAGGTGGTCTTAGCTAGAGGCTGCGTAGCGCCGGCATCACCGCGGCTGCGAAGAGGTCGATGCCGCGGGCGATCTCGGCTTCGCTCAGATCGCCGAACGAAAACTGCCCGACGAGATAGTTGACGCCGGCGGTCTCGGCTTGCGCGCGCAGCTCGGCGGCGACCTTTTTCGGACCGCCGAAAATGCCGCGCACGCCGGCGCCGAAGGCGACGTTGAAATCGGCGGTCTTCTCGCCGCGCTCATGCACCAGCCCGTGCTTGCGATAAAGATGATCGTAGGCGCTGTGCCATTTGGGATAGGCGCGGCGCGCGAGCCGCTCGGCCTCGGCGTCGGTCTCGGCGATCACGATGAAGCGCAACAGGCCGAGCTTCGGCAGCTTCTTCTCGCCCCAGGTGTCGCGCCACGCCGCGCGATAGCTGTCCATATAAGGCCGCGTCGCCTCG
Organism: Allostellaceae bacterium; assembly: GCA_035294105.1. GTDB lineage: Bacteria > Pseudomonadota > Alphaproteobacteria > ATCC43930 > CGMCC-115725 > CAIKMD01. The sequence continues at coordinate 8,637 of DATGLO010000412.1, read as the reverse complement.
GCGGTGTCTTGCGTCACATAATTCGCGCCCAGTCTCGCCGCGCGCCCCGCGCCCTCGATCGAATGCCCGCCGATCCACAACGGCGGATGCGGGAGCTGCAGCGGCCGCAGCTCCATCGGCACATTCTTGAAGCGATAGTGCTCGCCCTCGTGGTCGAGCACGGGCTGCGTCAGGCCTTTCAGCACGACTTGCAGCGCCTCGCCATAGACCGCGGCCGATTTTCCGTGATCGGAATTGAAGAGCGCGGCTTCGAGCGGCGAGGTGCCGCGGCCGACGCCGAGCTCGAAGCGGCCGCCGCTCATCTGGTCGAGCATCGCGATCTCGTCGATCAGACGCAGCGGGTTATAGAGCGGCAGGATGTAGACCAGCGGGCCGAGCCTTAGATTCCTCGTGCGCTGGATCGCGGCCGAGAGGAAGACGCTGGGCGAGGGCGCGAGGCCCAAGGGCGTGCCGTGATGCTCGGCGATGTGATAGGCGTAGAAGCCGGCGCGGTCGAAGCGTTCGACGAGGCGCAGCCGCGTTTCGTAAAAGTCGCGCAAGCTCTGTCCGCTCGCATCGATATGTCGAAGACGCCGAAATCCATTATCTCACTCCTCGCCCTGCTCTTGGCTTGACACGATGGAGCCTGTCAACAAGTCTTCGCGCGTTATGGGAGGAATCATGCGCCCGTTCTCGGCCATCGCCGCTGTCGCCGCGACTTTCGCTTTTGCCGTCGCTGCCCAAGCACAACCTTCATCGCCCCAAACGATCGTCATCGGCGTGGTGCCGAGCGTGCCGGCCGCCGCGACCTATCTCGCGGTCGAGAAGGGCTATTTCAAGGAGGCCGGCGTCGCCGTCGATCTCGAGAACATCGATTCCTCCTCGACCGCGATGGCCTTGCTCGCCAAGAACCAGATGCAGGTCGTCGAAGGCGGCGTCGCGCCGAATTACTGGAACGCGCTCGCGTCCAACCTGCCGGTGACCATGGCGCTGGAGCGCGCCTCGTCGCCGCTCTATCACGACGTGCTGATCCGCAAGGACCTCGTCGGCAAGATCAAGACGCCGGCCGATCTGAAAGGCCGGCCGATCGCCGAAGTCTCGCCCGGCTCGTCGGCGCTTTACGAGGTCGGCCAGGTGCTCGCCTCGGCCGGGCTCGATTTGAAGGATGTCGACATCAAATACATCCCGTTTACGCAGATGGGGATCGCGCTTGCCAACGGCGCGGTCGACGCCGCCTGGGAAGTGCCGCCCTTCGGCGCCAATGTCATCGCGCAAGGCCAGGGCGTCCATTGGATCGATCCCGAGGATTACATCAAGGTGCTGCCGTCGAGCTTCGTCGCCTATTTCGCCAACAGCGATTGGATCAAAGCCAATCCCGACACGGCGCGGAAATTCTTTTTGGCGCTGGTCAAAGGCGGGCGCGATTACTGCCAGGCCTATCACCACGGGCCGAACCGCGCCGAGGTGGTCGACATCATGTACAAATATAAGGTCGGTCCGAGCCGCGAGGCGCTCGATCAAATGGCATGGCAGGCGCGCAGCCCCAACGGCCGCTTCAACGTCCCGAGCGTGCTCGACCTGCAGGACTGGTTCTACAAGGAAGGCATCGTCAAAGAGAAATTCCCCGCCGACCGGCTGATCGATTCGCAATATGCCGATTATGCCGAGAAGACCCTGCCGCCGTTCAAGATCATCAACACCGCGGACAAGCTCAAAGGCTGCGGGGCTTAACGAAAGCCCCCACCCTAACCCTCCCCCTCGAGGGGGGAGGGAAGACGAGCGCGAAGTGTTCGTCGGGTGGGGGTGATGATACTTAAGCCCACGGGCCGAGGAACGGCTCGCCGTTGAAGGTGTCGGACAGCGGTTGCACCGTCTCGGGCCAGTTGGCGTTGTCGACCTTGCGGCGAAGGCTCGCGGGCTTCGGCTTCCCGTCCCAGCCGATCTGCTCCATGTAGTAATAGAGCTGCACGAGATTGCCGTCGGGATCGACCGCGGTCGCGGTGTAATCCATGCCGGGGAAAAGCTCTGCCGGCAGGTCGAGGAATTTGACGCCGTGCTTCTTCAAGAAGGCGACGCCCTCGCGAAGCTGCTGGTAATCGTAAACCTTCACGCCGAAGGAGAAGCATTGCGACGGACGCGGCAGCTTCAGCGCCTCCGCGATCGCCAGCGGATAGATCGACACGCAATGATGATCGGTGTTGCAGCGCAGGAAGAGGCAGCGATGGCCCTTCCAGTTCACCTCTTCGGTGAAATCGAAGCCCATCGTGTCGGTATAGAAGCGCGCGACCTTGTCGATGTCCTTGGCAAGGAGCCGCACCGGGCCGATGGCGGTGATCTTGAACGGCCGCGCCATCAGGATGCCGCCGACCTGATAATCCAAAGGCATCTTTTCCTGATGCCGCGTGCCCGAGAGCAGATCGACGCCCGCGGCGACCGCATCGTCGACCTCTTTCCGTTCCGGGATTTGCGGCAGGTCGGCCGCCTGGGTGAAGCGGCGGTTGTGCATCGGCAGCGGCTTCGAGCGGCCGATCCAGCCGATCTGCTCCATGCCGTAATAGAGCTCGTTGCGGTTGCCCTCGGGGTCGCGCATATAAGTGTGCCAGTTCGAGCCCGGCATGTCGCGGCCCGAGCGATCGATCTCGACCTCGCGCGTCTGCATCCACTGGCCGGCCTCGACCACCTGCTTCAAGCTCCCGACCTGCCAGGTGATCTGGTTGACGACATGCTGCGGCTGCAGCCCGTTCATCACCTCGAAGGCGCGGCGCGGGAACAGCACGAAGGCGTGATGGTCGCCGTTGAAGCGCGTGAAGTAACCGACCGTCTCGAACTTGCCCTTGTGCTCGGGCGGGACGCGGCGGGCGAAGTCGAGCGGGTCCGACATCTCGAAGCCCAAGAGATCGAGATAGAAATGCAGCGACTCTTTCATGTGGTCGGTGAAATAGCCGAAATGGCCGAGCCGGCTGATGCGGAACGGCCGGTCGAGCATGATGCCGCCGACATCGAATTTGCGGGTTGACGAGGCTTCCATAATCCACCTCCTCTGACGTTTCCGTGACGAGCGAGAGCCTTGCCGCCAGTCTAGCATTGCTGCCATGCCGAGGCGAGACGAGCCGCGCCGAAGGCCGCTAGAGTGAGTTCCGGAGGAGCTTCCCATGACCGACATGACCGGCGGCTGTGCTTGCGGCGCGATCCGCTATCGCGTGATCGAGAAGCCATTCATCGTCCATGCCTGTCACTGCCGCGATTGCCAGAAGCTGACCGGCAGCGCCTTCGTCATCAATCTCTGGATCGAGCGCGAATACGTGGCGGCCGATCATTCGCTGCCGAAGTTCTATCGGCTCACCGCGGGCTCCGGTCGGGCGCACGATGTCTATTATTGCGAGAGCTGCGGCACGCGGCTGTGGAGCCGCTTCGAAGCCATTCCCGGCGACACCGTCCTGCTCCGCGCCGGCACGCTCGACGATCCCGCTGCGGTGACGCCCGACGTGCACATCTTCACGCGCAGCAAGCTGCCTTGGGTGCGGTTGCCCGACGGCGCGCGCGCTTTCGACGGCATGTACAAGCTGGCCGACGTGTGGCCGGAGGAGACCCGCGCCCGCTTCCGCCGCCACATCGAGGCGCATCCGAAACCGTGAGCATCGCCTACACCCTCTTCGATACGCCGCTCGGCCGCTGCGGGATCGCCTGGGGATCGCGCGGCATTGCCGCGCTGCAATTGCCGGAAGCGAGCGAGAGCGCCACGCGTGCGAAACTGCTCGATCGCATCGCGGAGGCGCAGGAAGCATCGCCGCCCGCCGAGGTGCAGCGCGCGATCGATGGCATCAACGCGTTGCTGCGCGGGCAGCCGAGCGAGCTCGCCGCCGTGCCGCTCGATCTCACCGGCGTGCCGCGCTTTCATGCGCGCGTCTACGAGGTCGTGCGCCGGATTCCGCCGGGCGCGAGCCTTTCTTACGGCGAGGTCGCGGCCAGGGCCGAAGCGCCGGGCGCGGCGCGCGCCGTCGGTCAGGCGATGCGGCGCAATCCGTTCTCGATTCTGGTGCCGTGCCATCGCGTCTTCGCCGCGGGCGGCAAGATCGGGGGCTATTCGGCGCATGGCGGCCTCGCGACCAAGCTGAAGCTGCTCTCGCTCGAAGCGGCGGCGGCCGAAGGCGCCGCCGCGCTCTTCGAGGGCGACGGCGTCTTGCCGTTCGATGCGGCTTTCGCGATGGATTATCTGCGCGACGCCGATCCGGCGCTCGGCCGCCTCTTCGACACCATCGGCCCCTTCCGCATGCAGATCAGGCGCGCGCCCAGCATCTTCATCGCCTTGGCCGAGGCGATCGTCTATCAGCAGCTCAACGGCAAGGCGGCGGCATCGATCTTCGCGCGGCTCCGCGCGCTCTACCCGCGCGCGCATCAAGCGCCGACGGCGGCGCAAATCCTCAAGACCAGCGATCAAAAGCTGCGCGGCGTCGGCCTGTCGCGATCGAAGCTGTTGTCGCTCAAGGATCTCGCCAAGCGCGACGCGGCCGGCGCAATTCCCGATCTCGCCGCCGTCAATCAGATGGAGAACGAGGCCATCATCGAGCAACTCACCCAAGTGCGCGGCATCGGCCGCTGGACGGTCGAGATGCTGCTGATCTTCCGCCTCGGTCGGCCCGACGTGCTGCCGCTCGACGATTTCGGCGTGCGCAAAGGCTTCGGCTTCGCCTTCAAGCGCGGCGGCGCCATGCCGGCGAAGGACGAGATGGAAAAGCGCGGGCGCCGCTGGAAGCCCTATCGCACGGTCGCCAGCTGGTATCTCTGGCGCGCCGCCGAGCTCGCGACCCAGCGCGAGCGGGCGCGCAAACAAAGGCTCAGCGCCGCGCCTGATTGACGAGGCCCAAAAGCAGCGAGCCCGTCAAGCATACGCAGATCGCCGCCATGACCATCCCGAGCGCGTGGCCGTAGGCGCCAGGGCCGCTGCCGTTGCCCAAGACGGCGAAGAACAGGCTGCCGATCGCCGCGACGCTGATCGCCGAGCCGATCTGCAGGGTCGAGTTCATCGCGCCCGCGGCGAAGCCGGTGTCCTTGGCCGGCACGTCGCCGAGGATGAGGTTGATCATCTCGGGCATGGCGACGCCCTGGCCGAAGCCGCCGACGAAAAGCGCAAGGAAGAGCGGCGCGCCGCCGGTCTGGGTCGCGGCGCAGAGCCCGACAGCGGCATAGCCGAAGACGATCTGCACGCCCATGCCGAGGCCAAACAGCCAGGGCCGCAAGCCCGCCGGCGCTTTCGTCGCCATCATCGGCCCGACGAAATTGGCGACGCCGTAAGGCAGCACCGCGAGGCCGGCGGCGAGCGCGCCTTCGCCGAGCCCCGCCTGCAGATAAAGCGAGAAGAAGAGATAGAAAGGCGACGTGAAGAAGAACAAGAGCGCGACGACGAGGCCGCGGCGGAACGTGCCGATCTGCAACAGCGCGGGATCGAGCAGCGGCATGCCGCCCTCTCGCGCGATGCGCTTCTCGTAGGCAAAGAACAAAGCGAGGAGCAGCGGCGAGGCGACGATCATCGCGAGCACCCAGGCCGACCAGCCTTGCTTGCGGCCGATCGACAGGCCGACGACGAGCACGCCGAGCGCGGCCGATAAGAGGAGCACGCCGGCGATATCGAGCCGCGGCTTCTCACTGCCGCCGCTTTCCGGCACCAGCGCCAGCGCCGCGGCGATGACGACGAGACCGATCGGCACGTTGATGAGGAAGGCGGAGCGCCAGCCGAAGCCGCCGATATCGGCGGCGATCAGCATGCCGCCCAAGAGCTGCCCGCCGGCGACGGCGACGCCGATGCCGGTGCCGTAGATGTTGAGCGCCCAGGGAATGTCCTCGCCGCTGAACAGCGTGCGCAAGGCGGCGAGCACCGGCGGCGCGATCATCGCGCCGCAGATGCCTTGGAAGACGCGGGCGCTCACCAGCAGCAAGGAATTCGGCGCGAGGCCGCAGAGCAGCGAGCACAAAGTGAAGCCCGCCATGCCGGCGAGGAACACAAGACGCCGGCCGAAAAGATCGGCGAGCCGTCCGCCGTTCACGAGGCAAACCGCGTAGGCCGAGGAATAGCCGGCGATGATGAGATTGGTCTCGGAATCCGACGCATCGAGCGCGTCGCGGATCGCCGGCAGGGCAATGGTCACCATGAAGGTGTTGAGCGAGGGCAGCAGCCCGCCGGCCAGCAGAATATAGAAAGCGAGCCTGCGCCGTGCCGGCGAGAGATCGGCGAGAACAGCGGCGGTTTGACTCATGCGCGCGGGCCGGGGCGGATCATTCTTTGCCCGGCATCATGCGATAGAACACGCGGTCGCGCAGCCAGAAATGATGATAGAGCGTCGCCAGCACATGGAGGCCGATCACGCCGAGGAGGATGTAAGAGACGAAGGTGTGGATATCGCCGGTCCTCCCGGCAAGCGCGCGCGAGGCCGAGACGATCGGCGGGATCGTCGCCACCTCGTAGAAATGGACCGGCAGGGCGCGGAATCCGGCATCGATCCAGCCGAGGATCGGCAAAAGGAACAGCAGCAGATAGAGCAGGAAATGGGTCGCGCGCGCGGTCCAATCCTGCCAGACCGGAACGTTGTCGCTGATCAGCGGCACGGGATGCGTCCAGCGCCACAGCAGCCGCAGCACCGCCAGGGCGAGGATCGTGATGCCGATCGAGAAGTGCAGATCGATCAGCGTATTGGGCAACACGGTGCGCGGATTGATGTCGGGCATCGTCCAGGCGATCGCGAATTGCGCGATCAGCAGCGCGACGATCAGCCAATGGAGACCCTTCGCGACGCCGCCATAGCCCGGCGCTTTCGCGGTCCTTGCTTCGACGATTTTCTCGACCATCACAACCCCTGCTATAACGCGACCGCTGATAACGGCGAGCTTGCGTCCCGGTTTCCGGGCGCGGATCATAGCGGGAAGGCCGTTGCGAAGCGGCGTAATTTACGAACGGGAGGAATGCATGCGGCGGGCGATCGGTTTGGTGTTGGGCGTGGGCGCGCTGCTCGGCGTCTTTGTCGCGGCGGTAGCGGTTCCCGCCTGGGCCGATCCGGTCAAATTCCGTATTGGCTGGATCGCTATGCCGGCCTCGCGCGCCGGCTATCTCATGGAAAAGCCCGAGCTCCTCCATCATTACGGCCAGAGCTACACGGTCGAGGCGATGCATTTTTCCTCGACGCCGGCGCAGCTCCAGGCGCTCGCCTCGGGCGATCTCGATATCGCCCAGCTCGGCTATTCGACCTTGGGCGCGGCGGTCGAAAACGCGCACATGACCGATGTGCGGCTCATCGCCGACGAGCTCGAAGACGGCAAGCCCGGCTGGTCGACGACGCGCTTCACCGTGCTGAAGGACAGCCCGATCAAGACCATCGACGACCTCAAAGGCAAGGTGGTCGCCACCAACGGCCTCGGCACAGGCCTCGATATCGCGCTGCGCTGGGTGCTCTTGCAGCACCATCTCGAAGCCGGGAAAGACTACACAGATGTCGAGATCAACTTCCCCAACATGAAATCGGCGCTCGCCGAGCATAAGGTCGATCTCGTCTCCGAGGTGCTGCCCTTCATGTACGATCCCGAACTGGTCAAGGAGGGACGCACGTTGTTCGAGCAAGGCGCCGAGACCGGGCCGTCCGAGCTCCTCATGTGGGCGGCCCGCGCGCCTTTCATTGCGGCGCATCGCGCGGCGCTGGTCGATCTCATGGAAGATGTCTTACGAATGCAGCGCTGGTATTTCGACCCAGCCAACCACAAGGAAGCGCAGGAGATCGCGGCAAAGATAACGCACCAGCCGATCGACTCGCTCAACTGGGTCTTCACCCACGGCGACTTCTATCGCAGCCCCAACGGCAATCCCGATCTCAAGACCGTCGCCGCGGACCTCAAGATGGAGAAGCAACTCGGCTATCTCAAAACCGATATCGACGTGCCGAAATACGCCGATCTCTCGGTCGTTACCGAAGCGTCGAAGCGTTTGGGCGTGATGAAGGAAGAGTAGGGCGCTGCCGTGCGTGTTTGTCATTGCGAGCCCCTTCGACAAGCTCAGGAGCGAAGCAATCCAGGGCGAGTGCGCCATGCCCCTGGATCGCCACGGCCGCTGCGCGGCCTCGCGATGACGAAGAGACTTAAAGGGTTAAAAGTATTTTCCCGATATGCGCGCCGGCCATGTGCCTATGCGCGGCCTCGATCTCCGAAAGCGGATAGGTCTTGTCGATCACCGGCTTGAACTTGCCGCTCTCGATCAGCGGCCACACCGCTTTCTTCACGGCCGCGGCGAGGCGGGCTTTCTCCGCGATCGGCCGCGGCCGCAGGCGCGAGCCGGTCATGCGGCCGTCCTTCTCGGTGAGCGCGGTATAGTCGAATTCGATCTTGCTGCCCTTGCGCGCGGCGATCATCACCAGCCGCCCGCCTTGCGCTAACAAGCGGATGTCGCGCATCACATAATCGCCGCCGACCATATTGAGCGAGACGTCGATGCTCTTCGGCCCGAAGGCCCTCTCGATTTCGGCGACATAATCCTGCGTAGTGTAATCGATCGCGAGATTGGCGCCGAGAGCGGTGCAGCGCTGGCATTTCGCGGCGCTGCCGGCGGTGATCACGACCTCCGAGCCGAGGGCGCGCGCGATCTGGATCGCGGTGGTGCCGATGCCGGACGAGCCGCCATGG